>DJXP01000040.1:54938-55063 GCA_002449785.1 Clostridiales bacterium UBA7001 | reverse complement strand
GCATTTTTCCATTCTTTTAATGCATTTACTGTATTTGGTTCTGTTTTATCTTGATTATTTATTATTGTTTTTCCACTTACTACTGGTTCTGTTGTTGATGCTGTATATCCTGGGTAGCCTGTTGT
>DJXP01000040.1:0-54734 GCA_002449785.1 Clostridiales bacterium UBA7001 | reverse complement strand
TATAATTTGTTGACTCTCCATCTGCGTAAAGTGTATATGTTACTTTTGCTCCTTCTGGGGCATTTGTACTACCGTCTGCATTTTTCCATGCTTTTGTTGCATCAGCCTCAGTTATATTAAGCTTATTATCAACAGTAATTGTGTAAACACCTTCTGTCGGACCAGAAAGGACATTTGTTCCGTTCTTTGTAGCTGTTACGCTATAATTATCCTGTCCCTTAGTCACTTCGATAATAATCGGTGTATTATCAAAAAGATATTTATCTGGTTCTTGGGTCTCAACCAAATAATATTTTCCAGCTGGAAGTAATCCAATATGATACCATCCATCTGGACCATTTGACCCTTCTTTATTACCTGTTACAATTGAAATATTATTACCATTTCCATCAACAGTAACAGGACTTGTAAGTTCCTCATCAGAATATAGAGTAAACTCAGCGCCATTTAGTTTCTTTGTATTATCATCTTTATCGACCTTTACAAGTTCTAGATCTGGAATTTTTATTGTACGTTTGTTTTCATAGGTAATTGAATATTGCTTATTACCAATAACAGATTTTCCATTATTTAAGGATGCTGTCTGACCTGATACAACAGGTTGGATATCACCTTCTTGGGTAAAATCCCCACCTGCACTTACTCTATGCTGTGTCAATGCATTAGTTGACTTCCACTCATATCCCTGCGCATCCATACCATCTGTTGATTCAGTGAATACGAATGTGCATCCATCAGGAACATTAATAAAACGAATTCTTTCACCTGCTTTTAGCGTAAACGAAATGTTGCTTGAATCATCAAAATGTCCCTTGTAAACTATTCTGTTTTCATTCTTATCATATTTATGATATGCACCAGAAGCATCTACATCATCACCATTTTGCCATGTATAAGGTTTCCCATCTGGGCCAAGCAATTTACCAGTAATTGTAAATTCTGTTTCAGGATAAATCTCTGTTGTTCCATCTGTATCAAATACTTTCTTAGTAATATCAATACCAGACTTAACTCTATTTACAGCAGTTATACTTTGATCAGTATATTCCTTTACAGTTGCATCATCACCAATAAGCTGTCCATCACCATAGTATTCATCATCACCATTAACAACCATCGGGTTAATAATTTCTTCAATTAGTCCATAATGATAGTCAATTCCGGGTTCAGTAACGGTGTAGTCATATCCGTGTTCAAGAACTTCTCCGTCAACTATAAGCCCAGGTGACACATAAACTTCATAAGACCAGTTATTATCATCATTTAATACAATTTCCGCACTAGGTCGTCCAGTAACTTGAGGAACTGGATAATCCACAAAAGCCTCATCTGAAGCTGTAGCCTTTGTTCCATTTCTTCGTTTCATTATAAGAGTTACTTCTGTATCACGGTCTTCACCACCGGTCAAATCATCTTCAAACACTTTTTTAACAGTCAATTTCATTGACTCAAGAGGCATGTTTTCTATAGTGCCTTCATGATATGTTGCCGTTATATCTGTTTCTCCAGAAACAGTAACAGTTCCACCAGTAGATGAAGTCTGACTATAAGTTGCATTTACAGAATCTGTGTTAGTCTTTAAAGTATACTCTCCCTGCTCTGTAGCTGTAGGAGACTTAATCTCAACAACCTGACTTCTCTGTTCATCTGTAATACTGTTTGACTGACCAGCAGCGTAAACCTTTACACCATTGTTCAATTCGGCGATAAGATCATAAGCTTCCTGACTTGGCCAAACTCGGAATGTCACCATGTAAGTGACTCCATCTTCTAACTGGAAATTATTTCCCATATTCCAAACTACTGCACCAGTATCTTTGTTATAACTTGCAAGACCTGCACCTTCTGATGCTGGATCCCATTTAGACTGTCCAGAAGATGTAATTTTATAATAAGTAAAGCTTTTAGGATCAACTTCCTGCATAACCTTCATCTCTACATTAGATAGTTTTGTAATACCATCAGTGATTTTGATATCACCAAATCCAAGAGTTGTTTTGATGGAGTTAGTGATATTGGCAAAAGCTTCTTCTAGAGCCTTTGAATCAGTTGCAAGATAAGCTGTTCCTCCACCTGCTGTACTTACAAGGTTCTGTACTTTTGTAACATCAGAAGATACGCCAATTGCATAAAATGTCTTATTATTTGCAAGAATTGATTTCACTTCCTCCGCAGCTGCATTAAAATTTCTATTATTTGTATCAGCAGATCCTTCTCCAAAAATATTATATGCAAAGTAACGATTATCGCGGTCATATCTTTGGATTTCACTATCTGGAGCATTGTATCTACTTAACCTATATGTTGGGTCTCCATCTGTAACAAAAACTACAAAAGTTGCAGCATCGTCATCAACATCTAAACGGTTTGCATTATAAAGAGCTTGCTCCCAGTTGGTTCCTCCATCAGCACTAAGACCATTAACAGCACTTCGATAAGTATAATAATTATCTGTAAAACCTTGTACTGGTGTGGCACTTGACGTAGTTGAAAAAGAAATAAGTGCCATTTTAACACCAGTATTTTCGTTTAAAAGAGTATTTGCCATACTGTTTACAGCATCTTTTGCTCTTTTTAAACGTGTTTGACCATTCAGATCATTATCCATAGAGCCTGATACATCGAAAACAACAATAACATTTGCTTTCGTAGATTTATTATAAGCTTTTTCTCCACCATTAATGCTTAATGAAACAGTATTAGTTCCATTTCTATTATTAGTAGATGATTTAGAAAACTGTGGTGTCGATGGATCTTGTGGCCAATCACTTGATGTAGCATCATCAATTTTAGGAGTACCACCGGTTGTTGGAGAAGTTTTTGGATTATAAACCACATAAATGTGGCTGTTATTTGCTATAGTATTCCAGTTACCATCTGAATTGCTAGTGCTATAGCTATGATATCTCCAGTTGTTTGAACTATATCTTAGCTGAGCCTGGATTCTAGTTCCACCTGATGAAGGTGTATTTGAAGCAGAAGTTCTATAATATGTATAACCAGAATACTCATATCCATCAAAATCATAAATTAAATAAGTTTTGTTTGTATTTACATTTACCGGTGATGGCTGCTCACTAAATTCTACAAATGTATTTCCATTCATATATCCATAATGTACTGTTGTCTTGCTCTCAGACCAGTTCCAAGTAATTGTATATGTTGAAAAATCATTTACTTCAAATGATACATCTATTTGATTATCTTCGATTTGATCATTTTTAATAAGCTCTTCTTCATTTACACTATTAGGATCTACTGTAATTCCTGTACTAATAACTTTGTCATTAGTTTCAACATCAAAAGTAGACAAAACCGTGCTGGCATCTACATTTTTATTATAGTTAACTCTATCAATTACAATTCCATTTCCTGTTTCAACGTGATGTTGTATTCCAATAGAATCAGAAACTTCATTTAAGTTTTCGACTCCTGGTAATGCTTTTATTTTTAAGTCTACTTTAACAGGTGCAGAAGGTTCAATTTCATTTCCACCTATGTCTAAAATAGAAATATCTAATGCGACAAGGTTAAAAGAAGAAATGTCAATTTCTTCACCTCTAGCTTTTTTGTCTGCTAAAACTGATTTCTTAGCGTTAGAATAATCGCTTGAATTCTCTGCAAACTCTGTAACTCTTAGTGTTGATCCATATGGAATTTTTGCCTCTGGACCATATGTAACTGTAACTTCATATGTATTTCCATTTGATGCATTATACAATGTTGAAATTGTTTCAGTTCCAACAACTGCGTATACTGAAAAAGAATCTGCTTCAAAACTAACAGCTTTTTCATTTATGTCATTATTATCAACTACTGCAGTCGTTCCAGCATCATCAATATGAACAACAACAGATTCTTCCATCTGCGCAATTTCATCAGATGTAATTTCAACATTTATGTTTTTTGCTGGTTCAACTATTTCACCATCTTTGTTATAGAAAGTAATATCTACTGCAACTACTGAAGCTACTGTATTTTCTACTGTTTTTTCAATGTTATCTATTACTGTCTTTGGATCTACAGTAGTTACTTTCATAGTTGTTCCTTCATAAAAAGCTCCAACATCTGCTGTAACTTTTACATGAACATTTTCAATTTGTTCTTCAAAGCTTTGAGCAGGCATAATTTCAGATAAGTCTTCTTCCTTATTACTCTCTTCTAATTCATTATTTATATCTTCATCTGTAGTCGCTTCTTCATTAGATAAATTAGTAGTTTCACTGTTATTATCTAATTCTTCATCTTCTTTAATATCTGCTGCATTATTTACATCAGATTCTTCGCTATTAGTAACTACCGGCTCTTCTTTTATAGTTTCTTCTTGTTTTGGTTCTTCTTGCTTTGGTTCCTCTTGTACAGGAGCCACATTTGGAACTTCTACTACAGGTTCCTCAATAGTAGTCGTAATTTCCTCACTTACTGTTTCTTCCTGAGCTGGAATATCCTCTTTCACACTTGTAGCAGGTTCTTCTTGAGCAACATCTGAAACTGTCTCTTCAGCACTAACCACTGGTTCTTCACTAGCCACTACTATTTCTTCAGTTGCAAATACACTTAATGAATTATTTAATAAAATTAAAAACATCATTAATGTGGCAATAATCTTTTTTCTCTTCTGATTCATAATAATCCCCCTATAATTATTTTTTTTATGAACTTTTTTTCCTATTGTATTTTCTTTGCATGTAAAATAACTCTATATTTGCTGTTATTCCCGCATGTTGATAAGGTTAAAATTTGATCATTAGTATTTAAGTTAACATCATACTTTTTTAAACTTCTACTTTTTATTGTATCTAAAAACTTTTGATGTTCTTCTTCTGTAGTAAAATCTGTTTGTATGTAATAATCCTCAACCTCAGTTTGATAAACAGAACAAACTGCATAAACTACTTCTGTACCATTACTAGAAACAAATGTTACATAATTATTGTTTTCATCATTGTACCATTCTGGCTTAATAATATTTGTAAGTGGACTAAACATTATACTGTCTCTTCTATTATGACCATAAATTACAATATTTTTATCTGTACCATCTAATTTATTTCTATAATCTACAAAAGCCCATCCTGATAGATTATAAGATTTATCAAAACTATATTTTAAGTAATATTCATTATTATCAGTTTGAACAACTGGCATATTTATTTCTATACCATTAACTTTTATCCATCCACAGGTATCTGGATTAATCTTTTTAAGTTTCTCGAAATCAACTGAATGTGAAACTTTCTCACTTTTTTCTTCTTCATTATCGGGAATATTCTCTGATATATAGCTTTGAAGATTTTGAGTCAATTTAGTTGTTTGATTATCTTGTTTATATATTTTAAAACAATTAAACAAAGAAAAAAATATTACTAAACTTGCTATACAATAAATAAGTTTAAGTACGACTTTTTTTCTTTTTATGTAAATTGGCTCAATAATAGCCAAATCTGTATGTATAGGTATAAGCATCATATTGTTTTTTTCATCATCGATTTGGCTTTCTTCTTTTGTATTAATTTCATTTTTTTCTAATTCCGTATTTTTAAGCTTTTCTTCATTAGTTATTGTATCTGCATTGTCCTCAAAATTAGATTCATCAGCAGTTTTTATAGTTTTTAAATATTCAGTTACTTCCTTGTGTGCTTCTTTAATTTTGTTTAAATATTGTTCAGCATCATTAAATAGCTTATTAACTTTTAATGAAATATCAGTAATTGATTTAACTTCATTTTCTTTTTGCCTTATTTTATTTTCTAAGTCATCAATACTATTTTTTAAAGAAATAATTTCTTTTTGTTGTTCTTCTATAATAGCTAATAAATCGGCCTTTTCGAGGTTATGCATATCTTTTTCTTGCATAACTAACCTCCAAAAAACTTAATTTAACAAGCTCATTATATTATAGTTTTTTATAAATATCAAGGTTTTGTTACATTTTTGTTACAAGTATTTCTTTTTCGTAACAAAAGAGCATCTGATTTGATGCTCAATCTTTTTTATTTCTATTTCATTAAATACTCAGGATGTGCTAAATACCAATCAATTGTCTTAACTATACCGTCTTTAAACATTGTTTTTGGTGCCCAACCAAATTCATTTTTTAGTTTAGTAGGATCTATTGCATATCTATAATCATGTCCTTTTCTATCTGTTACATAAGATATTAAAGATTCTGGTTTTCCTAATCTTTCTAGTATTAATTTAACTATTTCAATATTTCTCTTTTCATTATGTCCACCTATGCAATATCTTTCACCTTTTTTGCCTTTATGTAAAATAATATCAATTGCTTCACAATGATCTTCAACATATAGCCAATCTCTAATATTCAATCCTTTACCATAAACTGGTAATGGCTTATCTTGAAGAGCTAGACTTATCATATGTGGTATTAGTTTTTCATGATGTTGATATGGTCCATAATTATTTGAACAATTTGTAACTGAAACATTCATTTTAAAAGTTTCTGCATATGCAAATGCAATTAAATCTGATGAAGCTTTTGATGCAGAATATGGACTGTTAGGTTTTATTGGAGAAGTCTCTGTAAAATATCCTTCTTCTCCTAAAGTTCCAAATACTTCATCTGTAGAGACATGTACAAATTTATTCTCGCTTCCTTCACCCCAATATTGCTTTGCAGCTTCTAATAAAGTATGTGTTCCTATTACATTTGTTTCTGTAAATATAAAAGGTGTTTTTATGCTATTATCAACATGAGATTCTGCTGCGAAATGTACTATTCCATCAATGTTATATTTTTTATATGTTTCCATTACAAAATCAAAATCACATATATCACCTTGAACAAATGTAATTTTATCCTTAATACCATCTAAATTATGAAGATTTCCTGCATATGTTAATTTATCATAAACAATGATATTATACTTTCCTTCATATTTTTTTACCATTAATTCAGCAAAATTCGCACCAATAAATCCAGCTGCACCTGTAACTAAAATATTTTTCATTTTTATTCCCCTTTATCCTATTATTTTACAATTTCAAATATATCGTATGAATATCCTTCTTCATCAATTGCAACAGTTGAAACATAACCGCCACCATTAGGATCAGAAACGCTTACATACTCAAATGAAACTATATTTTTTAAGTTTCCTAGTTTTCCTTCAACTTCATATTTTTCTGATGTTAGCATATTTTTGCTATTTACATATTCGACGGTACCATCATCCATTAAAAAGCATAATGTTGGTGGATTGATATCTTGACCTGCTACAGCCATAAAGCACATTACTGGTTTCCCACTAAATCCTGTTATCTCTTGATTTTCTACTTCAGTAGGTTTACCATACATTTGGCTAATCCAATCTTCTTTATCGAATTCAGTTGTAATGTATGCTTTCCCTTCTTCAATTGTAACCTTTATGCCGATGTTTTCTAAATCTACGTCATCACTTGATACTGCTTCATAAATGCCTTCAGCAGCTATCTTCATTTTTTCAGGATCAAATCTAACCATCTTTTTTCTTGATGGTGGAACTTCTTCTTCAGTGTCGGTATTAACTGTTTCAATCTTTACTTCATTTAAAGCAATTTGATTTCTTAAATCGCTCACATCTGTTGATAATGTTTCTACTTTTTGATACATAAGAAATGTTACTACAGAAAGCGCAATTACAACAATAACTAATACCCATATTATTGCATTCTTCATACTTTAACACCCCTTTATTTTAAATTTTGAAATAAATTACTATTTTTTAATTCTTCTAAAGTTGGCCACAATCCATCTTTTTCAGATGTTAAATACTCTTCAGGCTTCATTCCAGGAACTTCTGGCCACACAATTCCAATTTCTGGATCATTCCATTTTAATCCGCCTTCTGCACTATGATTATAAACATCATCACATTTATAACTAAATTCAGCTTCATCAGATAAAACTAAGAATCCATGTGCGAATCCTCTCGGAATCATAAACATTTTTTTATTTTCTTCAGAAAGAATTACACCTTCCCATTTTCCATAAGTTTTACTTCCTGGTCTTAAATCTACAGCAACATCAAACACTTCTCCTTTAATACATCTAACTAACTTTGCTTGTGTATTTTCTTTTTGGAAATGAAGCCCTCTTAAAACACCTTTTTTTGATTTTGATTGATTATCTTGAACAAAATCATAATTTAACCCAACTTCTTCAAAATCCGCCTTGCTATATGTTTCCATAAAGTATCCTCTATTATCTCCAAATACAGTTGGTTCAATAATATAAACTCCATCTATTGATGTATCTATTTTTTTAAATTTTCCCATTTTTTCCATGCCTTTCTATGTTTTACAACATTCATTATATTACTTATAAAATCTATAATAAGTATATTACAAAGATGTGGCCCCAATTGGACAAAAGCTACGGCATACTGAGGCTGTAACGACTAAAGTCTAACAGCCTCAGCAATGTCGCAAACAGAAAGCTAACGCATACTGATGCTGTAACAGCTAAAGCTTAACAGCATCAGCAACGTCCCCAATGGTCCCCTATGCATCAAACAATTCACTTTCATAAATTGACTTGTAATCTTCAAAATTTTGATTTGCAATTTTCATTAAATATTTTCCATATTCTGTTTTCTTATATTTCTCTGCTTCAATAACTAAATCATCTTTAGATATCCATTCATTTCTATAAGCAATTTCTTCTAAACATGCTACTTGTATACCTTGCCTTAATTCTAAAGCTTTTACATAATCTGATGCATCTGATAATCTATCTGCAGAGCCTGTATCAAACCAAGCATATCCTCTTCCTAAAGGAATAACTTGTAATTTGCCTTCTTCCATATATTTTTTATTAACATCTGTAATTTCAAGCTCTCCTCTTTCTGAAGGTTTTATAGACTTTGCAATTTTTACAACATTATTATCATAAAAATATATTCCTGGTACTGCAAAATGAGATTTTGGATGTTCTGGTTTTTCTTCTATTGAAATAGCTTTACCAGCTTTATCAATTTCAACAACACCATAAGAAGTTGGATCTGCAACTTGATATCCAAAAATAATTCCACCTTCTTTTAATTTACTTGCAGCTTTTAAAACTCTTTCTACTCTTGAACCATAAATCATGTTATCACCTAAAATTAGTGCAACATTATCATCTCCAATAAAATCTTCACCTAAAATGAAAGCATCTGCGAGTCCTACTGGTTTGTTTTGTACTTTATACTCAAATTTCATTCCAAATCTTGAACCATCACCTAAAAGGCTTTCAAATGCTGGAAGATGAACTGGCGTTGATATTATTAAAACTTCTCTAATTCCTGCCATCATTAGTGTAGATAAAGGATAATAAATCATTGGTTTATCATAAACTGGTAACATTTGCTTTGATACAGCTAAAGTTACTGGATAAAGTCTTGTAGCACTTCCACCTGCTAAAATAATTCCTTTCATAATATAATTCCTCCTATATTTCTTTCATTTTTATAGATTATTGTAATTCTTTTTCTAAATAATTAGCTAAAGCATCTTCCCATTTAGATGGTACTATTCCTATACTTTCTAATTTTTGCTTTGATAATTGACTATTTTTTGGTCTATCTGATGAAGCAGGGTTCATTTCTTTATATTGCTCTGAAGTTACAGGATTTACGACAGTTGATTTGTTAGCTAATTCATATATTTTTTTAGTAAAATCATACCATGTAGTAAATCCTTCATTTGTAGAATGATAAACTCCATACTCTGGCTCTTTTTCCATAACTTGTTCAATTATTTCACATAAAGTTGTTGTACTTGTAGGGCTTCCATGTTGATCACAAACAACATTTATAGAGTCATGATTTTCTGAAAGTTTAAGCATTGTTTTTACAAAATTCTTTCCTCCAAGTCCGTATAACCAAGCTGTTCTTAATATATAGTATTTTCCTGCTTTAGCTGCATTTTGCTCTCCTAATAATTTTGTTTTACCATAAGCACTAACAGGAGCTGTTTCCATATTTTCTGTATAAACTTTATCTACATCTAATTTGCCATCAAAAACATAATCTGTACTAATATGGATAAGTTTTGCATCTGTTGCTTTTGCTGCATCTGCAATATTTTCAACAGCTAATCCATTTACTCTATTTGCTAAATCATAGTTTACTTCACATCCATCAACATTTGTATATGCAGCACAATTAATTATATAATCTGGTTTAATTTCATTAGCCTTTCTTAAAACTGCTTCTTTGTCACATATATCTAATGTTTCAATTGTTGTGCCTGTAACATCATACTTTTTTTCCAATCTTTCTTTTAATTCTCCACCAAGCATTCCATCTGCTCCAATTAAAAATACTTTTTTCATTTTTTTCTTCCTTTCAAAATTAAATTAATATTTATTTTTGACAGTGCCATTATATCAGCACATATATTTATTGTCAAAGCTTTTTACAACCATTTCACAAATTACACAAAACTTTCACATTTTATTCTAATATCTTCATTTACATTTCCGAATAATGTGAAATAGCATATGTATCTATATATTTTGGGCTTACAGCTTTTTTAGTTAATTTATTAACAAATGCCCCAGAGATTAATGTTATTATTACTAAAAATGCTAATAATACTTTTTTGTATTTTTTATCTTCAAAATTTAAAAACAAAAATCCAGTAGATGCAAACTCAGCAATATAAAGTATTAAATATTTTTTTAATGCAAAACTGCTAGGATAATTAATAAAACCTAATAAGCAACAGAATACTACAATAACACGCATTGCATGATTTACTTTAAAAACTTTTTCCTCAATATTTCCAATCATATATATTAAAATAAATAAATTATTTAAATTTATAGCAACTGCAATATGAACTAAATTAACTCTTGAAAGTCCTAAAATTTTCGTCGTAACACCAGTAAAACCAGATATGCAAAAAATCGTTCCTATTGCAGCAAATACTGATGCCGGAAATAAAAACTCTGTATGTTTTTCTGATTTATAAATATAATACAATGCTATAAACATTGGAACAGGAAAAATAGACATAAAACTACCATATATATTAGCATTCTGAATTTTCTTAAATGGAAGTAATACATTATATAAATATGAAAATAAATATTTCGTACCATAATCATTTTCAATATATTCTTTACGTACTATAAAATTCATTTTTAAAAAAATAAATTTATAAATTAATATTGATAAAAATACAGAAGCCACTAATAATATAATGTTTATTTTGTTTTTCTTAATATTTTCAATGTTTTTTATAAAACTCCATATTATAATAGGAACAAAAGCAAATTCAAAAGAAATTGCTAAAGAAATTCCACAGAAAATATACATTATTATAAATATTGATATTAATACTGAAAAAGCAATTTGATATTTTAATTCTTTTTGACTAAAAAACTTATTTATTAATAATACTATTATTTCACCATATATTATTACATTTGAATATTTAAAATTCCATTGAACATATCCTGAAAAGGCAATCATAAAAGCACCTATAAGTGATATATATTCTTTATTTGTTATTAGATAAAAAATTTCAAATGATAATAAAAGAAGAGCATAAAATTTAATATTCCACCACAAACATAATGGTATATCTTTAGCAAATAACCATTCTTTTATTCCGAATAGGATTTCCGAAAAAGCCTATAATTGTTGATATTACAATTAGTATTAAAGAAACTCTATATCTATTCTCAATTATATAAGAATATATTTTTTTCATACCTATTGTAAAATGCATTAGTGCAAATGAAACAATAGATGTTTCAATAATAATATTATATATATATATTATAGAATTCTTTTTTAATATATATCTTAAAAGTAATTCATATATTATTACAACTATTAATGAAAATAAAACTGTTTTTATAATTTTTTTTATATTATTTTCTTTTCTTACTCTTTTCATTTAACTATTCTTCTACCCTTTTATTTTTTTTATTTATTTGTTTTTCTCTAGCAATTGAAAACATGCCATCTGGAACATCATCAGTAATTGTAGATCCTGCAGCAATAAGTGTATCGTCTCCTATTTTTACTGGTGCTATTAAATTTACATTTGACCCAATGAATGATCTATTACCAATAATTGTTTTATGTTTCTCTTTTCCATCATAATTGCATGTTATTACTCCACAACCAATATTGCAATCTTCTCCAACCTCGCAATCCCCCAAATAAATAAAATGTGGTACTTTTGATCTATTTCCAATTTTAGTATTTTTAATTTCAACATTGTTTCCAATTTTAACATTATTACCAACAATACAATTAGGCCTTATATGAGCATTAGGACCAATTTCACAATTTTCACCAATTATTACTCCATTATGTATTGTAGTATTTGGATGAATTACAGTATCCATTCCAATAATAACATTATCATATATATATGTTGAATTCGAATCTTCTATTGTAACACCATTTCTCATGTGTTCCGCATTTATTCTCATTCTTAAAACTCTTGTTAAAAGTTCTAGTTGTGCTCTATCATTTACACCTAAAATTTCCGTATTATCTTCGACAATTACTGCACCTGTTTTTAAGCCTTTATCATTCATAATTTTAATAACATCTGTTAAATAATACTCTCCTTGAGCATTATCAGGCTTAATTAGTTTAATTGCAGATAGGAGTTCTTCAATATCAAAACAATATATTCCTGAATTTATTTCTTTAATTTCTTTTTCAAACATATTTGCATCTTTTTCTTCAACAATTGCTTTTATGTTTCCACCTTCATCACGAATAATTCTTCCATAGCCTGTAGGATTCTCATATATTGCTGTTAATAAAGTTGCATATTCCTTATTTTTAATACTTTTTACTATTAAGTTTTCCAAAGTTTCTTTTCTAATAATAGGTACATCACCATATAAAATTACAACTTTACCTTTTTTGTTTTCTAAAAATGGTGCAGCTGTCATAACTGCATGACCAGTTCCTAGCAAATCGTCTTGATAAGCATATTGTACACTGTCTCCTAATACGTTTTCTATCTCTTCTTTTAAGTGTCCAACAACTGTTACTATTTCATCAGAACCTACTTCTTTTGCAAGTTCTGCTACTCTTTTTACTAATTCTTTATCATATATTTTGTGTACTAGTTTTGATTTTTTTGATTTCATTCTAGTACCTTTACCTGCTGCCATAATTATAGTAATTACATAATGTTCTTCACCTTCAATAATCATATTTAAATCACCTCAATTTTTATAATTTATAAATATTCTTAACTTATAGTTATAGCTTTACTCTTGTAATAGCAAGCCCATCACCAATATCTAATATTTCTGTCTCCATTTTTTCATTTTCTGTTATTTCCTTAATATATTCCCTTAAATGCCTTACTGCTGTTCTTTGTTTATGTTTATTATAATCACTCATAACATACCCTTTATATAAAACATTATCTGCTAATATTAGTCCATTATTATTAATTAATTTTAAGGCTTCTTCTAAGAAAATTGAATATTTACTTTTAGCAGCATCTATAAAAATAATGTCATACTTGTTTTTTAAAGTAGGAATAATATCTACTGCGTTTCCTAAAATTAAATTAATTCTATCTTTAAAACCTATTTTTTCTAGATTCTGTATAGCTTCATTATATCTTTCTTCATCAATTTCAATTGTATCTATAATAGCATTTTCAGAGTATCTTGCAAAACACAAAGCAGAATATCCAACTGCTGTTCCTATCTCTAATATTCTATTTGGATTTTCTTTTTTTAATACCTCTTTTATTTTTTCTAATGTATCATCCATAATAATTGGAATATGTCTTTTTAATGCATTTTCTTTTAGTTTATTAAATTCTTCTTCATTAAACATTTTATCGTCTTCCTTTCTTAAAATATATATCATAAAAAGAATAATTTTACAATAATTTTACTTTTTTTCACAATCCGAACATAATTTATCTATATAATACCAGATAGTAGACAGTCGAACTTAGGTTCTTGTCTAATATCCACTTAAGCAGGAGAAAAAAATGATAGATATAAATAAAATAAAATATGAATTCAAAAGATATGTTTCAAATTATGATCCAAAATCTGAAAGAATTAAACTAAAAATTTCACATATAGTTCGTGTTGCAAATAATTGTAAATTACTTGCACAAAATCTTAATTTATCAGAAGAAGAAATAAATCTTGCAGAAGCTATTGGATATTTTCATGATATTGGCAGATTTGAACAAGTTAGAATCGCAAATACATTCAGTGACAGAGATAGCAAAATAAATCACGGCGAATTAGGTGCAAAAATTCTTTTTGAAGATGGACTGATTAGAAATTTTATCAAAAATAGTAAATACGACAAAATAATAAAAACAGCTGTTATAAACCATAATAGAGCAAGAATAGAAAATAATATTTCTGAAAAAGAAATGCTATTTTCAAAAATAATAAGAGATGCTGATAAACTAGACATTTTATATGTACTAACTTTTGAAGAATTTCCAGCAATTTTTTGGTATGATGATTTTGATTGTGAAAAAATTAGTGATAGTATTTTCGAAGAATTTAAAAATCACTCTGGCATTACATATAATAATATTAAAAACAATGCAGACCAAATTCTAATATTTTATGCATATATTTATGATTTATATTTTAAATACACTTTAGATGCTTTGAAAGAAAAAAAATATTTAGATATGTTTACTAAAAGAGTGTTAGAAAATTTTTCTAGTCCTATTTTGCATAGACAAATGAAAGAAGTAAAAGCAGTTTATAAAGACTATCTAGGATAAAGGCATTTATACAGTATCAAATTTGATATTTTATGTAAACAGTAGTATAATATTAGTAGAACATAAATATTATTTTATACCCCTTCACAAATAATTTTCGAGGGGTAACCCTCAAAGTCATATTTGCTTGAGGGGGAGAAAGGAAAAAAGAAATGACAATATTATTCATAACCGCATGCCTGTACGTTTTAACCGGTCTCCATGTAATGAATTTTATATTCTGGGGGCTGAAAAAATCTTACGGTGTTCAGGAATCCTTAGAATACCGGTATCGTAAGAGAAAATCATGGCGTAAAGCAGGTATCGTATGGCTGGCACTGTTTGTCGTCCGCTACCTGCTCCTGGGTCGGATGTTCTAAAAAAAGCTCCAGTATACAAGATAACATTTTTCTCACGCACTCCGGCGGAAAAAAGAAAAATGTTAAACAAAATCTTGTATGCTGGAGACTTTCTCCTTTTAATTCATATTTTGTCTTGCTGCTCTTTCTCTATCTTTATTATTTAAAATTTTCTTTCTTAAACGAATTGATTTTGGTGTTACTTCTACAAGTTCATCATCTTGAATGAATTCTATTGCTTTTTCGAGTGACATTTGAATTGGTGGAACTAATCTAAGTGCTTCATCTGAACCAGATGCTCTAGTATTTGTTAAGTGTTTTTCTTTACATACATTTATTGCTAAATCTTCACCTCTAGAATTTAATCCTACTATCATTCCTTCATATACTTCAACACCTGGACCTATAAATAGTTCTCCTTTATCTTGTGCATTATATAAACCATATGTAATAGATTTTCCAGCTTCAAATGCAACTATTGTACCACGAGTTCTTGCTTGAATATCTCCTTTATATGGTTCATATGAATCAAATATATGATTCATAGTTCCTTCACCCTTTGTATCTGTTAAAAATTCTGTTCTATAACCTATTATTCCTCTTGCTGGAATTTTAAATTCAATTTTAGTATGTCCATCTTCAGCAGGTTCCATATTAATCATTTCAGCTTTTCTTCTTCCAAGTTTTTCTATAACATTTCCAACAGAATCATCTGGAACATTTACAACTAATCTTTCAATTGGCTCACATTTTACGCCATCTATTTCTTTAAATATAACTTTAGGTCGAGATACTAAAAGTTCAAATCCTTCTCTTCTCATTGTTTCAATAAGAACAGATAAATGTAATTCTCCTCTTCCAGATACTTCAAAAGAATCTGGCGTATCTCCTTCTTTTACTCTTAAACTAACATTTCTATCTAGTTCTTTAAATAATCTATCTCTAATGTGTCTTGATGTAACAAATTCTCCTTCTCTTCCTGCAAAAGGGCCATTATTAACACTAAATGTCATAGATACAGTTGGCTCATCTATATCTACAAAAGGTATTTTTTCAGGGAAGTTTATATCACATATAGTATCTCCAATATTAATATCTGAAACTCCTGAAAGCGCAACTATATCTCCTGCTTCTGCCTTTTCTACTTCAATTCTTTTTAGTCCATCATAAACATATAATTTAGCTACTCTTGCATTTAATGTTTTGTCCTCAGATTTACATATTACAACTGGCATATTTAAGTTAATTGCTCCTCTTTCAACTCTACCAATTGATATTCTTCCTATATAATCATCATAATCTATATTAGAAACTAGCATTTGCATTGGACCTTCCATATCACATGGAGGTGGTGTTATTTCATTTATAATTGTTTCAAATAAACATTCTAAATTTTCTCCAGGTGTATTTAAATCTAATGTTGCTGTACCTTGTTTTCCTGAAGCATATACGACTGGAAATTCTAGCTGACTATCATCTGCACCAAGCTCAATGAATAAATCTATAACACTATCTAATACTTTTAAAGGCTCAGCACCTGGTCTATCTATTTTATTAATAACTACAATAGGTTTTAATTTTAATGCTAAAGATTTTTTTAGAACTTCTCTTGTTTGTGGCATAGCGCCCTCAAATGCATCTACTAATAAAACAACTCCATCAACCATTTTTAAAACACGTTCAACTTCTCCACCAAAATCAGCATGTCCTGGTGTATCTACAATATTAATTTTAATATCTTTATAATGAACAGCTGTATTTTTAGAAAGAATAGTAATTCCTCTTTCTTTTTCTAAGTCGTTTGAATCCATAACTCTTTCTTGAACTTGTTCATTTGCTCTAAAAATCCCACTTTGTTTAAGCATTGCGTCTACTAATGTTGTTTTTCCATGATCTACGTGTGCAATTATAGCTACATTTCTAATATTTTGGTTATTCATTTTATTTCCTCTTTTCAGAATATATTTTTAAATAAATATTATTTGCATTATTAAGCTATTTTTAATTGTGTTTATAATTATTAATTTTACTAATAATTATCTTAAATAAAAATGGCTAAACTTACTATAAATGTAAATTTAACCATATAATTATATATCAAAACTAATATTTTGTCAAACAAGATTTTCTAATATATTAATAAATCTATATATCTATAAAACATCATAATATTACTATTTTCTCCAAATCAAATTATATTTTGCTTTTTATTAATTTTATTACATTTTTTCTATCATTAACAGCCATTTTAATACAATTTTGATCTTTAGTTTTAATAATAATACAATTAATAGTTTTAGCTATTTCAACACTATCTATTTCATTAAAAGATAACTTAAAGTCTGACCTATCAAAATTAAATTTATGTGGATGAAAATAAATAGCATCATCTGTAAAAAACATCCATCCTCCAATAGAATTTTTATCTTTAAATAAATTTGCTCCACTATTATATATTATATTATTATTTTTACTAAGTTCATTATAATAAGGAATAAAAGTTATTTTTACCACTAATATAAATAAAATCATTAATGAAGCAAAAATAATTCCTGCTATTATTCCAAATATAAATGCTATCAAAAAATTTCTATATATCAAAAGATAAAATATACTCATTGGAATAGAAAAACCAATAAATGATAACATAAAATCACCAAATAAAAATTTAAATTTTAAATTCATTTTAAAAGCCCCAAAAAATCTATTTTCCCTGCATTTGAGATTTGATGTATTCAATCTCTTCTTCTTTATCTAATCTTACAAATAATGGTGTACCTTTTTCAACGATTTTCGTATTTTGTTTTATAGTATTATAATCTCTTAAATTATCCCAATTTGCATCATTTTCATTTATAGAAAGCTGTTTTAAAATTTCTTTTGAAGAGTTTGGAATAAATGGGCTTGCCATAATAGCGATTTTTCTAAGTGCTTCAGCTAAATTAAACATTACAGACTCTAGTTTTTCATAAGAAGATTCATCTTTAGCTAAAACCCAAGGTGCAGTCTCATCTATATATTTATTGACTCTAGCAATATATTTCCACACTTCTTGAATTGCATTACTTATATGGTATGAATCCATCTCTTCCTCAACTTTTGTGATTTGTTCATTTGCAAAAGTTCTTAAAGCTGTATCATACTCAGTTTCAGCCTTAATATTTGTAGGAATTATTCCACCACAATATTTATTAATCATACCTATTGTTCTATTTAGTAAATTTCCTAAATCATTTGCTAAATCTGCATTATATCTTTCAACAAAATCTTCTGGTGTAAACATTGAGTCTTGAGCAAAGCTCATTAATCTTAATAAATAGTATTTTGTTGCATCTAAACCATATCTTTCAATTAAAGCTTCTGGATAAATAACATTTCCAACAGATTTAGACATTTTACCATCTTTCATTACAATCCAACTATGTGCATATAGTTTTTTTGGCAGTTCTAATCCTAAAGCATGTATAAAAATTGGCCAATAAATACCATGAAATCTTATTATTTCTTTTCCAACAACGTGAAGGTCTGCTGGCCAATATTTATTAAATAAAGTTTCATCATCTGAGCCATACCCTAAAGCTGTAATATAATTTGTAAGCGCATCTAGCCAAACATATAAAACATGTTTTGGATCATTTGGCATTTCTATTCCCCAGTCAAAAGTAGAACGACTAATACATAAATCTTCTAGTCCTGGGTCTATAAAGTTTTTAAAAATTTCATTTTTTCTAGATTCTGGAACTATAAAATCTGGATTCTCTTTATAAAAATCTTTAAGCCAATTTTCATATTTTTTCATATTAAAGAAATATGATTCTTCTTTCATTAGTTTTACTTCTCTTCCGCAATCTGGACATTTTCCGTCTACAAGTTGTGTTTCAGTAAAATAGTTTTCACATGGCATGCAATACCAACCTTCATATTCACCTTTATAAATATCACCATTATCTAAATATTTTTGAACTATTTTTTTAACTGCATTTACATGCCTTACATCTGTTGTTCTAATAAAATCATCATATTTTATATCCATTAATTTCCATAAGTCTATAGCTTTTTTAGCCATTCCATCTACGTATTCTTGAGGATTTTTTTCTTGTTTTTCTGCAACTGTTTGAATTTTCTGACCATGTTCATCAAGTCCTGTAAGCATGTATGCATCATATCCTCTAGCCCCTTTATATCTTTTAATACAATCTACAAGTGTTGTGCAATAAGCTGTTCCTATATGAAATTTTCCACTTGGATAATATATAGGTGTAGTTATATAAAATTTCTTTTTGTTTTCCATTCTTTTTCTCTCCCTTTTATACATTTAATATTTATATATTAAAATATTTATATTTCACTAGATGCTAATTTTAATATTTCATTTTTAATAATTTCACTTGCTTTATCTTCAATTTCTTTATCAACTTTTTTTGAACCATTAGTTAGTTCAGAAAAATCTAGTGGTTTACCGTAAATAATAGCATTTTTTGAAAAAGGTTTAGCAGTTCCTACTATTCCTATTGGAATAATTTTTGCTCCTGTTTTTAAAGCCATATATGCTGTTCCATTTTTAATTTCACCTTCGTTTTTTTCAAAACCATTTCTTGTTCCTTCAGGAAATATTCCTATACATTTTCCTGATTTTAAAGTTTTTAAAGCTTCTTTTAAAGCTGATATATCTTTTTCATCTCTTTTAACATATATTACATCAAAAACATATCCTAAAAATGCAAAAAATGGATTTTTCTTAAGCTCTTCTTTTGCCATAAAGCTCATATGTCTTCCAGAAGTACAAACAATTAATTGAGGATCCAAATAGTTTCTATGATTACCACAGAAAAGCAGAGCTCCTTCTTTTGGAATATTTTCTTTTCCTATAATTTTAATTCTATATATAATTTTGCAATATAAAAATATACAGCTTCTAACGATTACTCTTAATACTTTTTTTAATATATTAACCACTTTATTTTCCTCTTTTTATAAATTATTTATTACATTTTTCTTTAATTATTTCTATAACTTTATCTACAACTTCTTCAATAGTTAAATTAGTAGAATCTAAATAAATGGCATCATCTGCTTGTTTAAGAGTTCCAACAGAACTTGTAGAATCATTTTTATCTCTGAACATAATATTTGCTAATATTTCTTCATATGTAATATCTATTCCTTTTTCGATGCTTTGTTTTAATCTTCTATTTGCTCTTTCTTCAGGAGTTGCATCTAGGTATATTTTCACATCTGCATTTGGAAATACAATTGTTCCAATATCTCTTCCTTCCATTATTACATTTTTTCCTTCTGCAATTTTTCTAGATAAATTTGTTATATATTCTCTAATTTCTACAATTCTAGCTACTGATGAAACTAATTCAGTTACATCTTTTTCTCTAATTTTTTTAGTAACATCTTCACCTTCTAAAAAAACAATATTATCTTTATTTACTATTCTTAATTCAATATTAATGCTTTTTAACATTTCTTTAATTTTTTCTATATCTGTTAATTCTATTTTTTTTCTTATCATATATAAAGTAACACATCTATATATAGCACCTGTATCGATATTTATTAATTCCAATTTTTCAGCTACCATTTTTGTAACTGTTCCTTTACCACTACCAGCAGGTCCATCTATTGCTACAACTAATGACATATCTTACCTCCATTTATATATTTAAAAAAGATTATTTTTTTTCGTAATTTACACCTTTAACAACAATTTCCATACTTAAAACATTCATTGCAGTTAAGTTTTCTATTTCTTTAACAATTTTCTTTTTCAATAATTGCATAGTCTCATTAATGTTAAAACCATATTCTATTATTACTTCTATATAAATATATAGCCCATCTTCTGCACCTGTATGCTTTTTTATTATAGCTCTATGAATTTTATGAACACCTTCCGTTTTTTGTGTAACATAATCTATTATTTGTTTTATAACAGTATCTGATATTTCAAAATTTCCCATATAGCTAAATGTAGGCCTAATTATAGATTTTTCAGAAACATATGGAGCTTTACCTCTTCCAGTAGATTTAAATATTTGAAGTGGATCTAATAAATATCCTGAAAAATCTTTTTTTATAGCAAAAGTTGGAACTGGAATAACATGTTTACCTTGTGTAACTCTTGTGTTTCTTGCCATTGCCATTTCTTCTTCTGTTGCCACATCACTAATGTAAATAGTTTCAGAAATTGGTTCAAAGCCTAAATTCTCTGCAATTCTTTTTACCATTTCATCAGAAGTTCCTAAAATTAAAATACTTTCAGGTCTTTTTTTCTTAATAACATTTTGAACTTCTTTTTTTCGCTCTTCATTTTGGAATAATGCATTTCTAACAGTTTCAATTTTGGTAGGAGCCTTTTTGGCTGATATTCCAGCTAGTACTTCATTTCCGCATATTAAAAGTCCATCATCTATTATATAATTTATTCCTCTTTCATTTGCAACCATTTGGGCTCTATAGCTCTTACCAGTACCAGATGGTCCAACAAACGCATATGTTTTCATCTTATGATTAAATAACATAATATGTCTCCTCTATTTAGAATTATTAATAAACTTAATTAATATTATGCATTATATCATTTTTTATATGCTGTTTCAATATTTGTTTTTAAGTAATATCATAATTATTGCTCTATTTTGATATTTTTCTCACATATATTTCCTGAAAAATCTGATACTTTTATTATATACTCACCACTATGAATTAAATGATACATATCAATATTATGATTCATATTTTCATTATTTTTACTTTTAAATTTTATTACAACATAATTTATTCCGTCATTGTCATTATATTGTAAATCAACATTATCTGAATATGTTTTTCCATCTTCAATTCCTAATATATCAGGTGAAATATTATCATTAATACTTTCATCTACTACTTCATTTGCTATTACTGGTTTTCTAGATAATGAAAAGGCTTTTAGTGTATATTTAAAATTATATCTAGCATGTACTTTTTGAGAAATTGTTACAATACAAAGTACTACTATTATAAAAGTCACACATTTTTTACCATATTTTTTATTCATATAACTTTTCGTCTCCTTAAATATTAATCATTAATAACTCTTCCATTATAAATAATTTTAGCATTAAAATACCATCGGGATAGTTTACTTTCTATATTAGCAGAAGTTTTTCCATCTAAATAAACATTTTTTAATAAATAGAATTTACAACCACTCCTAAAGCTTGTTAATACTATCATTATTAAAAGTATTATTAGAATTAAAGCTTTAATGATTAGTTCTTTATTTAAATTTTTTTTATTCATTTTTTATCTTCTTTCATTAATTATTTTTGGCTTGCATTTACAACTATGTTAATTTCAACATTTTCAGACATTTCTTGCTTTTCATTCCAATAAGTTACTAATTTATATTGCCTTTCAAACACTGTATTTTTTTCTATAAATATTTTTTCTGTCCTATTTAAACTATCTAAAACAATTTCCTCATTAGATATGCAATCATATAGTTTAAAGGAAACAGGAAAATTATTATTAGATAGTTCTATTTCAATATCAAATTCTAAGTCTACCTCTGAAACTTTTGGATTATTATCATCATAATTTTTAACAATAAAATAATATTCTTTATTTATGTTTTGCTCATTTGCTTCAAACTCATATGTTTCTTGAATAGGTAAGACCATAAAAATAGGTTCTGCTATTTTGGCATAGTAACTGCCTGCATTTATTGTCTCATAATATCTAGCATAGCTAAAATTATCAAATAATGTTATTAATAAAAAAGTTAAAATTATAAATTTATTATTCTTTTTCAATTAAGCCTCCTCTTTTGGAAATAATACTACTTAAAAGAAATATAACTATATAAAAATAAGTAATCGGTTTTAATAAATATACTGAAATAATTCCTAAAAGTTTTGAATGAAAGATAACTTTTCCAATTATTTTGTTAGCACTATTTTCTTCATCAGCTATATTATTTCCATCTCCTTTTGTAATAATCTTATCATTACTGATATTAATAATTCTATGTGTAACAATATATCCATCGTCATCTACTATTGTAACCACATCTCCAATATCATATTTTTTTTGAGATGAAATAATAATTAATTCTCCTTCCTTTATAGTAGGTTCCATACTACCAGTTTTAACAATCAAAATGCTTTTACCAAATATTTTAATTATTTTATCTTTGCTTATTATTTTTGAATAACAAGCATTTAATATAACCACTAATAATACAATTATAATTATATTCTTTAATATATCTTTTATATTCTTACACACCCTTTCCTTTATTCTTTTCCTTAAACTCTCTGCTAAAAATAATTTTCTTATTATTCTTAGCAGAGAGCTTAAATATGCTCTCTGTTTTAAATATATAGAATTTTGGATTTTTATTTGGCATTTTTCATTTATTTTATTAAAAAGGTAATTTTTAAACATTTTGTGATTTGTTTAAATTGCTTGTTTTCCAACAATTTGAACATTAAAACCACAATCTAAAGAGGAATTTCCATCCTCATCATATGACAATACTGCATCATTTCTATCCACATCACTTATATCATTTTCATTAAATTCCCAATTCCAATATACTAAAATTTTTCTTTTCTGATTTCCTTTTTCAACTGGAATTCTATTAGATAATAAATTTGAATTAGCAAGTGATGTAAATGAATCATACAGATCTGTCTTTTTTAACACACCTCCTTTTTCATCAAATATTTCTGCATAAAATTTCATATTTGTTGGAATGTTTTTTTCATCAGTTACCAGAATAGTATATTCAACATCTACTTCTGAATCTGTTGCATCAACTTCTATTTCAAAATTCCCATTTGTACCTGGACAAATTTTTTCTTCTGATAAACTAATTTTAGCTTCTGTGTTTTTCGATCCAAAAGACCACCTTGCAATATTAGCATAGCTACTACCTATATCAATTTCCTGATAATATCTAGCATAAGTATAACCAATTACAAATATTGCAATAATTAGTGAAAACATTAAAATTACACCAATTGTCTTTCTTTTGTTTTTCATTTATACCTCCTTTCCCTTAAATAAAAAATCAAGTTAAATATTTTAAACTGTAGCATAAAATATATCTCATTATTTACAAGGGGACTAAAATGAGTTAAAAAATTACTTTTTTGTTTTAGGGGCATACAAAAAAACATTAATTTTGCTTATTAAATTTTAATTTGGAAAATAATAAATACCAGAATTGTATTTATTTTTTAGATTTTAAAAAATTACAGCTAAAATATTTAACTTGGGATGAATTATAGCACCATATTTTTAATTTGTAAAGTACTTTTTTAAAATTTTTCAAAAAAAATTCTTTTCACATCATTATTACACTATCTCTGCCACAATTTGTAGACAAGAACCTAAGTCCCACTGTATGCACAAAAAAAGCTAGTATTATACTAGCTTTTTTCACAATTTGCAGACAGGAACCTAAGTCCCATTGTCTATATTATCTATTTAATCCTTTTCTTCCTGCATAAATTGCAACATCTTCTAACTCATTTTCTATATTTAATAATCTGTTATATTTTGCAACTCTGTCTGTTCTACAAGGTGCACCTGTTTTTATTTGTCCTGCATTTGTAGCAACTGCAACATCAGCTAGTGTTGTATCTTCTGTTTCACCACTTCTATGAGAAACAACTGCTGTCATACCATTTTTCTTAGCAAGCTCAATTGCATCTAATGTTTCTGTTAAAGTTCCAATTTGATTTAATTTTATTAAAATACTATTTGAAACCCCTAAATCAATACCTTTTTGTAATCTTTTAATATTTGTAACAAATAGGTCATCACCAACTAATTGTATCTTATCTCCTAATCTTTCAGTAAGAATTTTCCATCCATCCCAATCTTCTTCAGCTAAACCGTCTTCAATTGAAATAATTGGGTATCTATTTACTAAATCTTCATAAAATTCTATCATTTCTTCTGCATTTTTAGTAACACCAATTTTCCAGAAATGATACATTCCTTCTTTTCCGATTTTTTTAGCTTCATCATACATTTCTGTTGCAGCAACATCTAGTGCTAAGCATACTTCTTCACCTGGTTTATATCCAGCTTTTTCTATAGCTTCCATTATTAATGAAAGTGCTTCATCTTCATCTTTAACATTTGGAGCAAATCCACCTTCATCACCAACACCTGTAGCTAATCCTTTTGATTTTAAAACTTTCTTTAAATTATGATAAATTTCACAACATACTCTTAGGCATTCTGTAAAAGTCTTACTACCAACAGGCATAATCATAAATTCTTGAACACTTAATGTACTATCAGCATGTTTACCACCATTCATTATATTCATCATAGGTGTAGGTAATGTTTTTGCATTAGTTCCGCCTATATATTGATATAATTCCATTCCTAAAGAATTAGCAGCTGCTTTAGCTACTGCTAATGAAACTCCAAGAGTTGCATTTGCACCTAATTTACCTTTATTTTCTGTTCCATCAAGTTCAATTAATGTTTTATCAAGTGTTACTTGGTCATATACATTCATTCCTAATATTTTATCTCTAATTATAGTGTTTACATTTTCAACGGCTTTTAATACACCTTTTCCTAAATATCTAGAACTATCTCCATCTCTTAATTCAACTGCTTCAAAACTACCTGTAGAAGCTCCTGATGGAACCATAGCAACTCCACTAAATCCACCTGCTACAACTTCAACTTGTACTGTTGGATTTCCTCTTGAGTCTAGTACCTCTAATGCTTTTACTTCTTCAATTTCTAAATAATCTCTCATTATTTTTAAACCTCCTATTTATTTATATTTATTATAAACAATTAATATGCGATTACAAACCGCCATAAAGGATTCTATCACATACATATTATTTTTTCAAGCCCCATATTTTACATATTTAGTTTATTACCATTAAATTACATAGCAAACTTAACCACATAAAAAATATTAATTATTGTATATATGTATATAAAGAGCATTAATACTTTTTTTAATTTAGCATTTTTTTCTTTTTCATAACCATTTGATATAAATAATGCATTTATATAAAAAGGTACTGCCATATACCTTGGATGCATAGAGCATAAATAAGGCATACTTATATTTAAATAAAAATATCCGATCCACCATATTATATATGTAATAATAAGAATAATATTTTTTTCCATAATACAATAATATAAACTTATAAATACACACACTACAGAAAATAAAGTAGCAATATTTTGAATAAGTAATTGTGCATTAATAAATCCCAAATTATATGAAGAATTAAATAAATAATTCCATATATTATAATTATTTGGTCTTAATAGATTTGATATTCCAAATCTTTCCCATAAAGATATTTCTCTCAAACTTAAGTATTCATAAGGCATAATTATTCCAATTGTATTTTTTCCATTACACAAATTGTAAATTTGAAACCAGCCTCCAAGGACTCCAACAATAATAGTATACAATAATAATTCTATAATTAATACTATTACCTTTTTATCCTCTTTTACATATTGATTCAAATTTTTAAAATAAATATAAATAGATGGAATAATTAATAATACTGTAATTGTTTTAGTCATCAAACCTAATCCTAGAAATAATGATAAAAACACGGTATTTCTTATACTTGGATTTTTATTCCATTTAATTAAATATAGTATAGATAAGATACAAAACATAGTAACCAAAGGATCATTATTTATAAATCCTGATAAGTATATAAATAAAGGGAAAAATCCAATAATCATTAAAGCTATTATTTGATTTTCTTCCTTAACTTCTAATTCATCTAATATTTTCTTTAATGAAATAATTGAAATAATTGAATATATTAATGGAAGCACTTGCATACTTTCAATTTTTGTACTACTTAATTTGAATATATTATCCATTAATTTCAGCCACATTCCCATTATGAAATGATGTAATGGTGGATGATAAAACTGTCCAGCTATTTTTTCTGGAAATCCTTCATTATTGTAAAATCTCATTATATAATTTATATGTCTTGTATGATGAGGTTCTTTTGTATACTCAGTATATAATTTATCATAATCTTCTTCAGAATTAATATTTCCTAACCCTGAATCAAATTGATACTCATCTATCTTTGTTTCAACTATAAAAAAAACTCTTATTAATATCGCTAATAATAAAATAATCCAAATAACTATATTTTTCTTCTTTTTTACTCTATCCATTTTGAATTCTCCTTGAAAACATAATACAAATCTGTTTTAATTTTATTAATAAATATATACCTTGTCAACTATTGATATTAATCGTAATTTCATTTATAATATCACTATGAAAAAGTTAATTGTAGATAAAAAAAATGATAATAAAAAATTAAATACCTTTATTTTAAGCTCATTTCCAAATCTAAAATCTAATACTTTATATAAAGCATTACGACAAAAAGATATTAGAATTAATAATATTAGAGTTAATAATAATCAAATTGTACATTTTGGTGATGAAATTAAAATTTATATAAAAGATGAATTACTTTTAGGGAATTCTACCAATATTGATTTAAATATTATATATGAAGATGATAATATAATAGTCATTAATAAGCCTGAAGGTATATCTGTTGTTGATAATGATAACAAATCACAAACATTAACAACTTTATTAAATTCTAAATATGAGTATATATTGCCATGTCATAGAATTGATAGAAATACCAAAGGATTAGTTTTATTTGCAAAAAATGAATTAGCTTATAAAATTCTTTCAAACAAATTTAAAAACAAAGAAATAGAAAAACATTATCTTGCTATTGTTTATGGAATACCAGCAAAAAATCATGATATATTAGAAGCTTATCTTTTCAAAGATAGTAAAAAAAGTTTAGTATATATTTCAGATAAATTTAAGAAAGGATATTCAAAAATCATTACAGAATACACTCTTTTAAAAAAAGATAATAAATCCAATATTTCATATTTAGATGTTAATTTACATACAGGTAAAACTCATCAAATTCGTGCACATCTAGCACATATTGGACACCCTATTATAGGTGATGGGAAATATGGAAAAAATGATATAAATAAGAAATTTGGAAAGAAAAATCAAGAATTATATAGTTATTCTTTAAAATTTAATTTTTCAACAGACAGTAATATTTTAAATTACTTAAATAGAAAAGTTATTGAATTAAAAATAGACAAAATCTATTCGGAAATAGATTCTGCCATATAACTTAAAACATATGGTGCCACTAGTTTATATCCCTCTTCATTTATATGAAGCCAATCTTCTTGTCTATATTTAATTCCTGTACCAACAAATTTTGATGATAAATCTAAATAATTAACATCCCATTTTTCACATAATAGTTTAATTTGAACAAAAAATTCGTCTCTTCTTTGTTTCATTTCATCTTTATGTTCTACTTGCTTTGCAAGCATATTAATACTAGTGTCATCTAATAAACATAGACCAACATAACAAAGTTTAGCATTTGGAAATCTTGTTCTTAATATTTGTATAATTTGTTCAAAATCGGCCATAACAGTATTTTCTTCTGACGGATTTGAATTTTCTAAATCTATTAAACCTATTGGTTTTTTTAAGTCTACATTTAAAAAATTCATGTCATATCCAATAATATCATTTACGCCACCATCAAATAATATAATATCTGGACTACCACCAATATTTCTTGCTTGATTTGCCATTATTATATTTCCATCACCTGTATTACTTGTTACAGTACTTCCACTTTTTGAATAATTACTATAAGATGCATTTGGCATTTTTTTTGCCAAATAAACATCTAATCCACCATTTTCATTTCCATATCCTTCAATTAAAGAATCTCCAAACATAGCAATAGATTTACCATTTAGTATTTTTTTATAATCTAAATATTTATTTACTCCTTTTTCATTCACTGTATTTACTATATTCACTTTGTTTTCTTCACTATTAAGACTATCTTTATTTATTATAGTTGAAAAAATAATAGCCAAAAGAATAAATAATATTATACATATAATTAAATAAGTTCTTTTTTTCATTAGTTAACCTCTTATATCTTTAAAATTGAAAATATAAAAACTCTTGTGCTTCTCCTGAAGATAACATTGTAACTAAAAATATTCCAACTGCATATATTAACCATCTAATTAAAAATGGTGTTTGTCTTAAAGCTTTATATATATTAACTTTTTTTAAATTCAATATATCTAAAATAGTTAGAATAATTATACCAATTAAAACACTTATTTTAAAATCTGAAGATGTTACTGCTCTTAAACTTACAGATTCATTATTTAATTTAAACATATTTGTTAATAATAAAATAGCTGTTTTTAAGCCACCAGCGCTGAAAAAGAAATATCCTATTAAAACTAACAAAAATGTTCTTAATACCTGAAAAGCACCATATATTTTGCTCTTAATAAGTTTTGGATATTTTTTATAAAACTTATTATATACCGGAGAAAGCATTGTTGAAATTATCAAAATAAATCCATGATACATGCCATAAATTACAAATGCCCATGTAGCACCATGCCAAAAACCAATTAAAATCCAAAGAATTGCTA
The DNA here is from genome assembly GCA_002449785.1 of Clostridiales bacterium UBA7001. GTDB lineage: Bacteria > Bacillota > Clostridia > TANB77 > CAG-508 > Scatovivens. The sequence continues at coordinate 25,092 of DJXP01000040.1, read as the reverse complement.
AAGCAAAAACAGTCGGGATTGTATTAGACAAGTATTTATTGTTTTCTTCTTTAAAATATTTTCTAATTCCATCAGCCTTTTTACTTCTTAATATTGGATAATAAACATAATCTCTAAACCAAGCACCTAAAGAAATATGCCATCTTCTCCAATATTCAGCAATTGATTTTGAAAAATATGGACTATCAAAGTTTTCTGCAATCTTAATTCCAAGTATCTTAGAAGTTCCTATTGCTATATCCATATATCCTGAAAAATCAGCATAAAGTTCAATAGCATATAAAACAATAAAAAATAAAATGTTTATTCCATAATAATCATTTGGATATTGTATAACCATTCTACAAATAGGTGCTATTTTATCAGCAACAACCATTTTCTTTATTAATCCAACAATTACTCTACTTAAACCTTCAACGCTTTCTTCATAATTAAATTTTTTAGGTTTAGAAAATTCTTCTGATAAATCCTTATACTTATCAATTGGTCCTTGCATAACATGAGGGAAATAAGAAATAAATAAAAAGTATTTAAAAAAATTCTTCTCTGCTTTATATTCTCCTCGATAAACATCAATAACATACCCTATACTCATAAAAGTATAAAATGAAATTCCAATTGGAAGAATAAAATTTAAAGATGGTTTATTATATTCTAATTTTAATAAACTATGAAATGCAGCTATATTTTCTATTATAAAGTTTGTATATTTCATTATTATTAGTAATGATAATGTTAATATAACTGTAATTATTATTACTAATTTTTTCTTTCTTTGAAGAGATTTTTTAATAACTTTTTTTTCATCTCTAGTTATACTATCATATTGTTCAATTTTTTCTTGATAATTATTATCTAAATTTGTAGTAAAAATTGCACCAAAATATGTAACAAGTGATACAAATAAAACATAAAAAATGTATTGAATTGATGCAAATATATAGAAATAAACGCTAGCAATTAGTAAAACTATCCATTGAATTTTTTTAGGAACAATATAGTAAACTAAAAATACAATACAAAAAAATATTAAAAAATTTATACTAGTAAAGGTCATTACATATCCTCCATTATAATATTAACCATTTCTCCAACGTTTTTCATACCTAAAACATCTTTCATTGCAAATTTTATTCCAAACTCTTCCTCTACTGCAGAAATTAAAGTAATATGTGTTAAAGAATCCCAATCTTCAATATCTTTAGCAGATGTTTCTTCACCTACTACTATAGATGTATCATCAAAAACATCTATAAAAATATCATTAATTTTTTTAAAAACTTCTTCTCTATTCATTTTCTATATCTCCTTTTATATTTGTTTTATTATATTTAAAATCATCTATTATAGCTTCAAATTTTCCATCACCTACATCCTTAAAACCAAGTTTACTATACATATGTTCAACCATTGAGTTTTTAGGTGTTTTTATATACTCTCCTATAACTTTACTAAATCCATTCTCTTTAGCTTTTTCAACAACACTATTTATAATAAATTCTTCCATTCCTCTTTTTAATACTCTACAACTCATAAGCCATGAATCAATAAATAAACTATTTGCATCAATTTTTTTCATTATAACTAAACTAATTAAACCATAATCACCAAATTTATCTTTTAAAGAAAAACTTAAAGTAATATAATTATTGTCATTTGAAATTGCTTCAATTTCTGCTTCTGTATATCTTATAGTTCTTAAATTAAATTGATTAGATCTTTGTGTTAATTGAGATAATCTTGGAATTTCAAATTCACTAAATTTATGTACTGTAGCTACCATATCTAAACTTTTTAGATAATCATTAAAATCATTAAAACTATTTTTCATTGATTCTCTTCCAACTTCAGCCTGATACTGCTTGGTTCTATCTTTATCATTTTCTGAATATGATGTAGTCTCAAAAAGATTTAATGATTTTAAATATGTCAAATATTCAGCAGGATCTTCAGGAAGCTCTGGGACAGTTATATCTGGAATTATACTCCTAACTAGATTTCTTTCAAATGGGTTATCATCAATAAAAACAATACTATCCATTCCAATATTTATAGTTTCTTGAATATGTTTAATATTACTTGCTTTATCTTCCCAATTTGCTACAAACATAGAAATATCATCTAATCTTAAAACCATTTCCGGATGATTTTCAAAAGGTTCTTTTGCAATATCTTCATTGTTTTTACTGCAAACTGCAAGTATTATTCCTCTATTTTTTAGTTCTTTAAGCCAAACCTGAAAATCAGAAAATGCGTGACCTAAACCTAGCTCTCCTATTTGAATAGATTTTATTCCATCATCACCTATTACACCACCCCATAAAGTATTATCTAAATCAAGAATTACACATTTTTTAAATCTTCCATTTAATGATTTTATAATATCAACAACTTGTTTAGCAACTTCTGGCAACATATTAGTAGAAATAGGCATTTTAGCAATATAGTATAATTTACTATCATAAAACTCATTTCTTCCATAGGTATTTTGTATATTATTTAAATCTATAATAAATGCATTTTTTACTTTACTTGATAATTCCATAAGTAAATAATTAAGTTTTCTTATTTGATATATGTATGAATTAGGTAGTTTATTTGAAAAATTACCAAAAACTTTATCATCCATCTCAATAAAATTAAATTGTAAAATATTAGTATCTAATCTACTATTTATTATTTGCCAGTAATTATTAATTTTATTAATAATATTATCTGCAAATTTATCTCTTAATGATATATCCGTTTTAACAAAATCTTCGTATAATTTTTCTGCACAAATATAAATCACAATATAATTAGGCTTAAACTTATATAGATTTGAGTTATCATCAAAAATTTCGCCATCAATTTGATTATAATCAGCATCAAATAATTCAAAATTATAATTTTCTTTATATCCATAACCTTTTAATGCTGTTGATAAATGTTGTGTAGAACAATTTCCTAATACAGCGATTTTATATTTAGCAAAATCATCCATATTTTTTTTAGAGTTTTTCTTTAATTGTACAAAACTATTTTTTTCCATAAATGCCTCCAAATATTTGCTCTTAAATAATAAATACCTCCTAAATACTAAAACTAGTTAAAGTATTGAAAGTATTTTTCATTAAGTTCACGAGTATAATTGCTAGTTCCATTAGGATTTAAGTGTGAGAAATCTCCAAACCAATCATCAGGCTTTATAACAAACTCTTTATTTACTATAACAGCAGGATATTTAGTTTGCAATCTTGCCATATAGTCAAGATAATCTTCCATAAATTTTTCTTTCATATTATTATATGTTGATATATTTATTGGATGTTGTTCAATAATTACTTGAATATTATTTTCTATACATAATTCAATACATTTATTCAAATAATAATCAATTACATCTAATGGTTTAAACTCTTCTTGATTATTTATAGATACATTATTTGGTGCAAATTCTAATTCTAAGCCAAAATAATGCTGTCCTTTTGTTTCTACAGTATCATTATATACTCTTTCATTAAACTCCTTTCGGTTTTGAAAAAGTCCATTTTTTACAGCTGCATAATATTTATGTGGCATTGCAGTTTTATATTGAAAAAAATTAATTCTAGCTGAAAGTGTATTTGGGAAAAGTCCAGTATCCATTATTTCGTTAAATTGATTAGTACTTAATGTATCAAAATATATTGTTCTATTCCAGAAAAATGTATCTAATGTAGTATAACCTCCCATAAAATACATCATAACAATTGTCTGAGGTGCATCATGATTTTGTAAATAATCCTTCATAATATAATATTGTTCAATAGGTGTTCCTCCAGCCATTGCCAAATTATACATAGAATTTGAAATAAGCGTTGGAGATATAGCTGCTTTTGCAACTGAATCTCCAAATATTAAAACTTTATTATACTCATTAGTATTATTAACATAATCTTTTGTCTGCTTATAAGTAGCATATTCTTCATCTAAAATATACATTGGAAAACACTTAACTATTACAGCAAAAATTATCCATATTATAATTAATACCATTATTAAACTAAATATAAATTTAAAAAATCCTTTGTTCATTTTTTTTCTTCCTAACTTTTATTATATAATATCTCCACCAGTCATTCCTAGATTTAAACCATTAATATATTCTGAATTATCATTCATTAGGTATTCAATTGCACAAGCCACTTCTTCAGCTTTTACATTTCTTTTCATTCCAGAACTCATTGCATTCATTTCAATAATTCTATTATCAATTTTATCTAAAAAACTTGTTTCAACCATTGTAGGAGAAATGGAATTAATATTTATTCCTTTCTCTCTATATTCTGCAACTAAACTATTAATAAGTCCCATAAGTGCATACTTGCATATCGTATACTCTGATAAGTACTTAGGTGGTAACCCCTTTGTAACACTACTAAGCATTACAACTACTTTTCCATATTTGTTTTTTGCCATTTCAGGTAAAAATGCTTTCATAAATTCAGCAAAACTATGTACTTGAATTTCTAAATCCTGTGTCACATCTTCCCAATTAAATTTAGAAAATTTAACATATTCAAATTTCCTAGCTGCCATATGTAAAATATGTGTTGGAGCAATATATTTATTTTTTATATATTCTACTACATTTTGCACTTGATTCATATCTAATAAATTGCACTCCACAAAATCAAATGTTACATTTTTAAGTAAATTACTTATATTTTCAAGTTTAGTTTTATCTCCATAAAACAAAGCAATTACAGTACATTTCTCATTTAGTTTTTTTATATATTCAATTGCAATATCTGAATTTGCACCAATAATAAAATATTTTTTTTCCATATATTTTAACCTTTCTAGTAAAACTATATAACTCCAACAATTAATTTAGCTGAACATACTTTTTTATTATGTTGATTTCTTATAACAGCTTTTATTGTGATTCTTTTAAATCTATCATCAATCGAAATTACTTCACCTTTTATATTCAATATGTCTCCAATAAAAACCGGACTATGAAACATTAAATCTTTACATTCTTGAAAAAGTGCATTTCTTCCTGGCAAATATACGCCTACTAATTTAGAATAAAATGATGCTGTAAGCATACCAAATACAAGTATATCATTAAAACCTTTTTTCTCTGCAAATTCTTTATCACTATGAATAGGATTAATATCCCCTATATTTGCTTTAAAATCTTCTTGCATTTTTTTTGTTATTTCTACTGTAAACTCTTCTGTCATATTTAATTTAATATCTTCAAATTTATACTCATTCATTTTATCTTTTCCTAACTAAATTATTAATTATTGTAATTAACTTTATAAATACAATATGGTTCATATATATCAACAATTTCAAAGTTTACATTTTCATTACTATAATCTTCTAAATTTTTTGGAACAAAAATATATTTCACATTTAATAATTTTAATTCATCTACAGTAACAAATACTTCTATTACATCAGGATCTGACACAAGTTTAAATTTATCATCATAGTCATTTTCTGATTTAACTAAATTCATTTTTATATGTGCATATCGATTATATATATAATCATATTTAGAATCTTTATCTAAAGATTGCCAAAGCTTAACATTTGGATATGCATTTGTACAATTCAAAGTAGGAACTCCAGCCATTGCTAAATAGTTTGGCATTAATTCAAAATCAACACCAACAACCATCCAAGTACCACTCTCATTATTATTAATAATTTGTAATTTTTCTATTAGTTTACTATTAGTTATCAAATCAATTCCTTGTCTTAATGGATTTACAGTTATACCAGTAATTACCATTAAAACTGTTACCATTACTGTAAAGAAAGTTTTACCAAACTTAGATTTAAATCTTAAAGCAAAATAAAATAATGGAATACATATTGCTATTAGTATAAATGTCATTTTTATTGATAGATATTCATTATTCATTATTTTTACAATTAAAACTAATAAAAAACTTGTAACAGAAGCTATAATAATTGAAACTAATTTTTTCTCTTGATTTTCCATCTTTGAAAGTGAAATAATTAAAAGTAGTATATCAATATATCCAAGTCCAATTAATGCTCGACTTGCAGTAGAATAACTTAGTAATAATACTTTAGCAATTATTTGAGGGAAACCTATAAAACAGAAAGTTCCTATTATAACATAAGGTATTAATAAAATAGTTGTAAGCAAATCAATTTTCTTTGTATGTATATAATTTATTATAGTAATAATAATGCCTATTGGAAAAAGTCCAAACATCATTGCTTCTTCACAAACATTATCCCCAATTAAGTTACTTGTATTAAATGTAAAAAATATATTCTGAATATAACTTATATATTTTCTAAATGCTCCTCCACCAGTTTCGATTCTAGCACCTGGATAAGCTGTATTTAATAAAATTTTAATTGTATCTCTGGCTGCATAAATAATATATGCAATTGATAAACTAAAACATATTAATACAATTATTATAAACAAAACATCTATTTTTTTTATTTTTATATTCTTATAATTATCAATAATTAACCATACTGCCAAAGCCAAAAATACAAAAAATAATGGAATTTGATAGCCTGGATATAGCACTAATATGTATACACCTGCGGAAAAACTCATTCCTCCCAAACATATAATTTTTATAAAAAATTTTTCTGTGTTTATGTAATTATATAAAGATATTAAAGCTAACTGTCCAAAAATAAATAATTCTGCCATTCCATTAGTAGCAAACCACCATTGAACTTGTGAAGATAAAGTGACTAAAATTGCTCCAATAAATGATAAAATCCTATTTTTCTTAGTAATTATCATGTTAAAATCAAAAGTAATTAAGAATAACAATATAAATCTTCCACTCCAAAAAAGTGAAAGCCCTTTAGAGGCCCCTAAGAATAAATATCCTAGTTGAAAAGGTCTATAAATTTGTACAATTTTCATTATTGGAAGACCATATATAGTAAATGCTTCGGTATTTCCACCTCTTAGAACACCAGTAAACCAATTAAATCCAGTAATTATTTGAGAAAATATGAATGGAGTGCTTACTGCCCATTCATCACTCCTAATTCCTCTCGACTCTCCCCAAATAATTCCTGTATCTTCATTATCTGGAGTCATATATGTGTTCCAACATCCAATTGATGAACCATTTAGCTCAAGGCTTACACTAATTACTATAAAAATTATTCCTATTAAATACCTATATTTATATAAAAAATTACCAACAGTATTAAAACATGACCTGATTCTTGCTACTTTAGTCATTTCCATTAATAAATCCCCTTTTTGTATAAGGAAGAATTTTATTTAAAAAATTCTTCAAATTCCTCACTTGTAATCTTTTCTTTTTCTAATAATCTTTCTGCTACTCTATCTAAAATATCTCTATTTGCAATTAAAATTTCTTGAGCTGTTTTGTATGCATTATCTATTAAAACTTGTATTTCATTTCCAACAGCATCAGTTATTTTATCTCCAAATAATTGAATTTCATAAGGGTCATCTACTTTTATAGAAAGAGGACCTATTTTTTCATCCATACCATATACTGTAAGCATATCTTTGGCAATTCCAGTAGCTACCTCTAAATCGTTACTAGCACCTGTAGATATTTCATTTAAGGCAACTTGTTCTGCTGCTCTTCCTCCCATTAATGCTACCATTTTTTCTAAAAGTTCGGTTTTAGATACATAGTATTTATCTTCATTTGTTTTATACATAGTATATCCACCAGCTAATCCTCTAGGTATAATTGAAATTTCCTTAACATTTGTTTGAGTAGGTAAAAACTTACTAACAACAGCATGACCAGCTTCATGATAAGCAGTTAACCTTTTATCCTTATCTGAAACAACTCTATTTGTTTTTTCTAATCCAACAGTTATTTTCTTAACAGCATTTTCTATATCATTATTTGTTATTTCCTCATGTTTATTTCTAGTTGCAATAATTGCTGCTTCATTCAATAAATTTGCAAGTTCTGCACCAGTAAATCCGGCTGTGTCACCAGCTATATCTTTAAAATCAACATCTTGAGCAAATTTTTTATTTTTACTATGAAGTTTTAATATACTTTCTCTTCCATTCAAATCTGGAGCTGGAATTGTAACTTGTCTATCAAATCTTCCAGGTCTTAATAACGCTTTATCTAACATTTCTGGTCTATTTGTTGCAGCAAGAACAATTACTGTTTCATTAGATTCAAATCCATCCATTTCAACAAGTAATTGATTTAAAGTTTGATTATTTTCAGTTTCCGCTCCACTATTAGTAGCTCTTCTAGAACCTATTGCATCAATTTCATCTATAAAAACAATACAAGGTGATAATTTTTTAGCTCTATCAAATAATCTTCTAACTCTTGATGCACCAAGGCCTGCAAACATTTCAATAAACTCAGAACCACTCATAGAAATAAATGGTACACCTGCTTCTCCAGCTATGGCTTTTGCTATCAATGTTTTACCTGTTCCGGGTTTTCCATATAATAAAATACCTCTAGGTATTTTTGCCCCCATATCTAAATATGATTTTGGTGATTTTAGAAAATCAACTATTTCAACAAGCTCAGCTTTTTCTTCATCTAATCCTGCAATGTCATCAAATCTTACATCTGTTTTCTTGCTTCCATCTTCACCACCATAAACTTTACCACTATCACCGCCAAATCCTTGCATCTTAATTATCATAACCATTAAGACTATTAATAGTATTGTAGGTAATAATGAAAATAAAGTATCTGAGATTTTAAGTATTGGATTTACTGGAACTTGAATTAATTCAATACTTACACCTTCTTTATCAATTTTTTCTTGAATCCATTCCATAAATGCTTGTATACTTGGAACAATAACAGTTTTTTCTCTATCCTTTTCTTCACCTTCACCAACCATTGTTACAGTTAAAGTACTACTTCCTGTTGTCATTTTTATTTTTTCAATTGAATCTTCATTAATTGATGTAATAAATTCTGTATAGTCTAGTTCTTTTTCTTCATTTTTAACTTTATTTACATTAAAATAATAGATAGCAAATGCAGCTATTAAACAAATAACTATTAATATGCTAATTATTAAATTTTTAATAAAATCATTATCTTTAGAATTATTGTTGTTTGGTTTTTCTTTTTTCTTCATCTTTCCTTTTCCTTTTTATTATTAATTTAAATTTCTGAGCCATCTGGTTCTCTATTATTTACATCTGGCTGATTATTGTCATCTTCTTTTTTTCCTTTATCATTTTCTTCATCTTTAGTATCTTTTTTCTCTTTATTTTCATCTTCTTTATTATTTTCTTCATCTACCTGTTCTTGCTCTTTTGCAATTTGTACTTGTGCTTCATATATTTTTTGTAGTTCTGTAGCATCTCTTATAATATCAGTTCTAATCATAAAAATAGCAGCAATAATATATACATATGCTAGTAATATATACATAGCATCAAAATATCTAATTTCGAAGCCTGTAAAAGTATATATTAAACTATAAATTGCATTTAATACAATAGATAATGTTAGCGAATATACTGCCAGAATTGTAGGTGCTTGCCATTTAAATCTAATTTTACAAAATATAGCAACAAAATATCCAAAAATAGCTATCATAATCAAATCAAAAAAAGTAGATATGATTTTAAATATAAATGTAACTATTGTTATTATGATAAAATAAGTAAATATAATCGAATTATTATTATTACTATTTAATAATTCAATTAATTCATTTTTATCTTTAAAATTTAACTCATAAATATTATTTAATATACTATATGTTTCATTTACTATATCATTATTATCGTATATAATTAGCATTCTATCTTCTAAAAGAATTAATCCCCACTCTTCATCATATATTCTTGATTTATAATTTTTAATTACATCTTGACTGATATTATCAGTATCTATAAATAACTTTACTTTAAATTCTTCATCAAATGCTTCAACCTTTTGAGAAAAATGTAATTTATTTGAATTATATTCAAAACTAGGCAATTCATTATTTATATAGTTATATACTTTTTTTATCCCTTTATTAATATAAAAAGTTTTAGAAAATCCAAAAATACATGAAAATAATAAAATTAGTAATAAAAAATATTTAACAGCTTTATATCCACTTTCCCCTAAAAATTTACCATAATCTTCTAAATTAAATATAGCAACTTTAATTCTTTTAAAAAAATGTAATTTATTATCTTGTTCCACTATATATATTCCCTCCTGATTTTTTCATTTGTTTGTAGGGGTGTAATGCTTAGTTCAACTTCATCTCCTACTTTGATATTTTTTGCACTAGATATATCAACAATCGAATGATACATTCCAAGTCTTCCGATAACTTTATAATCTGTATTTTCAATTTTAACTTTAATAGAATTATCTGTAAAAATTTTTCTAAATTCCATAAGCACCGAAATAATATTATTTTTAAGTGAAAAATCATCTCTTAATTTATCTTTATTTAATCCATCCATATATCCTACAGGAACAATAGCCACTTTAGTTTTTTGCTTTGTTTTATAAGTATTTCCATAACTAATATTATATCCCTTTGGTAGTTCTTTTATTTCAGTAATAATTGACTTAAACTTGCCTACTTTTTTAAATTTTTCTTTTTCATATAATGTTCTTCCTTGAATTATAGAACCTAGTCTCACACTATTTAACATCATATCTGGATATTTTATAAATGCGGTTGAAGCTGAACAATGTAAACGGTCTATACTATATCCATTATCTTTTAAATAATTAATAATGCTAATAAATCTATTAAATTGCAATCTAGTATCTTTTTCATTTTTTGCATTAGAAAAATGTGTAAACATTCCAGTAATTTCAACATTTTGAACTTTTTTAAGCATTTCTAAAACTGTATCTTTATCATCATATAAAAAGCCATATCTTCCAAAACCTGTATCTATTTTAATATGAGCTTTTGCCTTCTTATCTATTTTACTACAAATGTTTTCAATCATTTCAAATTCTTCAAAAGAACCAATTGTTAATGTTATATTTTTTTCAATTAGCTCTTGTAATTCATTTTTAGTAATAATAGGAGATAGCATTAATATTTCTTCATTTATATCAGCTAGTCTTAAATCGATTGCTTCGTCAAAATTTGCTACTGCAAGAGTATTAATTCCACTTTCAACTAAGAATTTAGAATACTTTACTAAATCTAATCCCATTCCATTTGCTTTAACAACTGCAATAATATTTACATTCTTTCCTTCAATTCTTTTCTTTATTTCATTTAAGTTATATTCAATATCTTTTTTATTTATTTCTAATTTTTTCATTTAAGTTCCTTTTTATAGTTCGAAGCGATCTAAAAGTTTTTTCTGCAATTTTATATAATTTATATTTTATTGGTTTATATGGAATATAAATTTCACCTATAAATTCAGTAAAATCAGCATTAAATCCTTTCTTGAATCGATATAATCCATATTGTGGATGTGATTCATCAACTACACCAGAAACACCTCTAAAGTCATACATATCACATTTATTTTCAATAGCTTCTTTTATCATAGTCCATTGAAGTAAATAATTTGGCATCAAATTTCTATGTTTGTTTGAACTAGCTCCATATAAATACCATGTTTTATTTCCATACATAATAGGAATAATTCCAGCAATAGGCTCATTATCATGATAAGCCATTAGTAATTTCATATGTTTTGGAGCCATCTCATCATACATTTTTTCAAAATATGAAAGCGATCTAATTAAAAAATTATCTCTTTCACCTGTTTCTACCATAATTTTATAAAATTCTTTTAAATCTTCTTTTGTTCCTTCTTTAACTTCAACTCCCTTTTTAGTAGCTAGTCTAATATTATATCTAGTTTTTTGGTGAAATGCTGAAAAAATTTCATCTTCTGTTTTTCCTCTCAAGTCTAATCTAAATACAAATCTAGGTTGTATTTCATCTTTAAAATCTTTACTATCATCTTTTATTTTAAATCCATTTTTTAATATTATTTTTCTGAATTCTTCATCAGATTTTAAAACATCTGGTTCAACTCTAAGAGCAAAAGCTTTATATTTTTTTGCAAGAATACCAGCACCTTCAACCAAATCTTTAATTATATCTTCATTATATAAATCACAAACCGGTCCTCTAGCAGAATACATAATGTTTCCAAATAGCGGTATTTTTCTAATCCAAACACATAAAGTACCTCTAATACTCCCATTTTCATCTTCAGAAAGAATAACTTCTTTTTTCCAGTTCGTTTTTACATTTCCCCATTCAAGGGATTGTTGAAAATTACATCTTTCATGATTTTCTAAAAAATTTTTATAATTATCTTTATCTTTGTCTTCTAATAATCTCAATTTTTCCTCCATTATTTAGATTGCCTATGTTCCGGGAGTTTGCCCATCACTTGCTCCACCAGCTTGTTCTTGAGCTGGTGGCTGTGCCTGTGCTTCAGCACCATTTCCACCATCTCCACTTCCTGTCTGACCTTGAGGTGTTTCTGTTGTTTGAGTTGATGGAGTTTCTGTAGTTTTTTGTGCTTGTTGTTGTGTTTGTTGTTGTGTTTGTTGAGTTTGTGTTTGAGTCTGTGCTGGTTGTTGAACTTGTGGTTGTGGTATTCCTTTACTTTCTTGAAGTTTTCTATTAGCTTCTTCAAACCTTGCTTGTGCTTCAGCAGCTGCTGCTGCATCTCCTGAAGCTTGTGCTGCAGCTGCATCTGTAGCAGCTTGCCATGCAGCTTGTTCATATGGTGACACTCCTGAACCTACATGTATATTACAAAAATCAGTTGGAACTGATGAAGCAGCACCTTTTGTTACCCAAGGAGCATCTTTTTCTTTTTCAGGAACATATCCATATACTTCTGAAACATTTGGGCATGTATTAAGTGCTAATAATCCTGAATCTGCACAAATTCTAACTGACCCACCATGTCCTTCACAAGTTTCAGTTGGGACACTAGATTCTGTAAATAGTTCTGTATAAACATTTCCTCCACATGAGGCTGTTGCAAGTTTTCCTGAAATTGAGCAAACTTGTTTTCTAATAATTCCTTCTGGTTCTGCAAATTCCGCATTTGGCAAATCTTTATGAACTGCTTTCATAACAGTAGCCCATAGTTTTCCAGCTGGATTTCCACTATAATGTACTTCTGCATTATGCTCATAACCATACCAACAAGTTGCAGTATAATATGGTGTAAATCCTGAAAGCCATCTATCAAAATCATCATTTGTTGTACCTGTTTTAGCAGCAGTTTCAATTCCTGGTATAGCACAATACTTAGCTGTACCGCGAGTTCCAACAACAGGCTGTGTTAATATATCTTTTTCAATAAATGCATTTTGTTCTGTCATAGCACGAGTTTCTTCTTGACTTGGTTCATAAATTGTATTTCCCTCACTATCTGTAACTTTTGTATAGAAAGTTGGAGTTATATATAATCCATCATTAGCAATTGCAGAATATGCTGCCACCATTTGTGCAGGTGAAACTCCATCATGAAGTCCACCAAGTGCTAAGCTTAATCCTTCTTCTGTAAAATCTGGTAATCCCACTTTTTTGCAAAATTCAACTGCTGCTTCTGTACCAATATTAGTTAATGCTTTAGCATGAGGAATATTATATGAAAGCTCAATTGCTGTACGCATATTTGAATAAGTACTATATCCAGTAGAATTCTTTGGATTCCATGGGTTTGCACTATTGGCTCCCCAAGTTGAATTTAAATTATAATAAACAGTTGCACCTGTAATAACACCTGTTTCTAGTCCTGGAGCAATTACAGATATTGGTTTCATTGATGAACCTGTTTGTTTCTTTATATCTGTGGCAAAATTCAAATATCCAAGTTTAGTGATTGCTGTTCTTTCTTCTTTGCTTCCTGTTGCAGTAGCAGCAGCAACAACTTGACCTGTTGTTTGATCTTCTATAACCATTGTTGGGGTTGAATATTGAGTAACTTGTACTTTCTCACCTGTTTCTTTATCTTTATCTGTATATTTTGAACTTGTAAACCAGGTATCTTTTACAATTTCTTCTTCTAATATTTTTTGTATACTTGTCTTTTGTGTTGTATAAATCTTATACCCACTACTATATAATGTCATTTCTGCCATATCTCTATTCATATCTGGATTATCTTTCATAATCTGTTCTAATATTTGACTAATAGCAGCCTCTGTATGATAAGACACATCTGTTGTTACACTAGCGCTTTCACCTTTTTTAAACGCTAATCCATTATCAACTTCTGCTACTGCTTCATTGTACTGGTCATCAGAAATATATGCTAATTGTTTCATTTTACCTAATACTGTTTTAGTTCTTGTTTTAATTTTTTCAGCCATTTTTTGTTTTTCTTCTTCAGGATTTTCTTTATCTGCAAAATCCGCAAAAGGCTTATATGCATTTGGAGAATTATTAATACCTGCCATATATGCACATTCAGCAATGCTTAAATCTTTTGCACTTTTATCGAAATAATATATTGAACCAAGTTCAACACCATTAACATCATCTCCACCAACAAATATTAAATTTAAATACAATTCTAATATTTGATCTTTAGATAAATAATGTTCAACTTGAATAGCTTTTGAAATTTCTTTAACCTTTCTCATTACACCGGCCAGTGCTGTTCTCTCTTTATCTTGAGTAATATTTTTTATAACTTGTTGTGTGATAGTACTACCACCAAAATTTGAATTTCCTTTATGAATTAAATAATTAACAGTAGCATATCCAGTTCTTCCAATATCTATTCCACTATGATTATAAAATCTTTCGTCTTCTATAGCAACATATGCTTTTGGCAAATATTCAGACATTTCAGATAAACTTATACTCTTCCTTTTAGTTCCACCACTTAAAGTTGCAATTAACTCTCCATCAGCGTCATAAACTGTTGAGTTCTCATATCCTACTTTTAATGTAGCCATATCTATTTTTAACTCATCACCAAAGAAACCATAAAAAACACCTACAAGAATTCCTGCACCTATTATCATACATAAAACTAATATGATCAATATAATTTTTATAGCTAAACTAATCTTTGGATGTCTATTCTTAAATTTATTTTTTTCATTTTTAGGTCTTGAATTATTTTTTCCTTTACTTTTCATTTTCTTTTTTAAATCTGAAGTTTTTATTCTTTTGGTTTTATCATTATTACTGTTTCCCATAAATCCTCCTTATCTCTTGCATCTATTTTTATAAAAAGAAACTTTTTTCATTTTGTAATATCATGAGTATTATATTACATTTATAAAAAAAGATAAAGTGTTTTTTATAGTTTTTTTATTTTAGTTTTTAGTATAATATATCACTTGTTTTTTTAAATAAATATGCACCTTCTTCTATCAACTTATTAGTTCCTATCGAATTTTTTGATGTAATGTTTCCTGGGACAGCATAAATATCTTTTCCTTGTTCCAACCCATATCTTGCAGTTATTAAACTACCACTATTTTTTGTAGCTTCTACAATAATAATTTTATCAGAAATCCCACTGATAATTCTGTTTCTAAGTGGAAAATTTTCTTTATTTGGAGCAGTATTTAATTTATATTCAGAAATAATAGTACCACCATTTTCTAAAATCCTTTCAAATATTCTTTTATTCTGATATGGATATATTTCTTCATTAGATACTCCAGTTCCTAAGACAGCAATAGTTTTACCAATTCTACTATCTAATGCACCAAGATGTGCAAATTTATCTATTCCTAAGGCTAAGCCACTAACTATATTTATATTCATATCTGCTAGTTCTTTTCCAATTTTTCTGGAAACATATCTGCCATATTCTGTTGCATGTCTTGACCCCACAACTGCAACATTGTCTGAATATAAATTATTTATGTTTCCTCTAACATACAAATAAGCTGGCATATTATCAATATAATATAATTTTTTAGGATAATTGTTTTTATCTCTTACTGATATTAACTTAATATCATTTTTTATAATATAATTTTGATATTTTTTTATATTATACTTTTTTTTAGAAATTTCAATTTCATTAAAAATATCTTTTCGAATTTTTAAACTCATAAACTCTTTTTCATTCAAATTCCAAATTTTATTACTATCATATAATTCTAATAATCTAAGTTTATATTTATTTTTTATATTAATAGATGAAAACCAAATATCATAATAGTTTTCTATAATAATCTCTCCTTTCAATTTGTGTATAATGCTATCAAAGTAAAGAACAAAAGGACCACTTTTTTAATACTCTATACTTTTAATTTTCTTTAAGTGGTCCGTCTTTGTTCGAAGCGCCAAATTTTACATAGTAAAATTTGTGTGCAATGTTGCCGAAGGCTTTATTTTATAGGAAGTACGTAGTACTTTCCTATAAAATAAAAAAAGCATAGATAAACCTATGCCCCTATTATTTTAATATATTTACTTTTCACAATTATTAAGTTTTGCAGCCTTTACAACATTTGTTAAAAGCATTGCTATTGTCATTGGACCTACTCCGCCAGGAACAGGTGTAATATATGATGCTTTTTTGTATATATTTTCATAGTCAGTATCTCCTACAATACTACCATTATTTACTCTATTAATTCCCACATCAATTATAACAGCTCCGTCTTTTATCATATTTTCCTTAACAAATTTCGGCTTACCTATTGCAGAAATTAAAATATCTGCTGTTCTGGTTATTTCTTCAATATTATTAGTTCTTGAATGACACACTGTAACAGTAGAATTAAGGTTTAGCATACATTGAATTAAAGGTTTTCCAACAATATTACTTCTGCCTAATATAACTACATGTTTCCCTTCGGTTTGTATTTTATATTCTTCAAACATTTTCATTATTCCATATGGTGTACATGATATAAAAGTATCTTCACCAATAGTTAATTTTCCAATATTAACTGGATTAAAACCATCAACATCTTTAGATGGAGAAATAAGTTCAATTGCTTTATTTATATTTAGATGTTTTGGAATAGGTGCTTGTAATAAAATACCTGTAACAGATTTATCTTTATTTAATTTTTCAATTATACTAAATAATTCTTTTTCTTCAATATTTGCATCAAATAAATATTCTTCAAACTCAATACCAACTTTTTGGCAAGCTCTAGACTTATTTTTAACATATACTTTAGATGCAGGATCATCACCAATCATTATAACAGCAAGCTTAGGAATAATTCCATTTTTTCTTAAGTTTTCTACTTCTATTTTCAATTGTAATTTTATATTTTTAGCTAATTCTTTTCCATCTATAATTTGCGTCATTTTTATTCCCTTTCAATTATTTTTATTGCTCTTTTGAATTTATTTTTATATATATTCTATATAAAACAATTGATATAATAATTGCCAATATACTAATTATTCTATAAACAGTAATAAAAATATTATTTCCAACCTCTGGCAAAACACCAACTTCTTCTCTTATTAGTTCAATTTCAGTTTTATTTTGAACTGTAGTTTCATTGTTTACTACATTTTCATTTGTAACTAAATTATTTATTACATTTTCCTCTGTCATATCTGGTTTGACTTCTGATAACAACCTTGTTGCAACATATACTTCTTCACCATTATTCTTAATTTTAGACCATCCGATTATCTGCTACACCAATTCTTGTTACTTCTTGCCCTTTTTCCAAATATCCAACTTTTTCACTGTCTGTACTCCAACTCTTTCTCAAGTTACAATTTTGAGTAGCATACATAGTATCATTTGTTTGTTTAAAAGTTGGGTCAGCTGGTTTCTCTTTAGTTAAAAATTGTGATGAAATATATGCAGTTTTTCCATTATATTCTACCCTTGACCACCCGTTATCAGCTATACCTGTTCTTTTTATTGATGCACCACTATTTAATTTTCCTAGAATATTACTATTTGTTGAATAACTTTCTCTTACATTACATTTTCCAGTAGTATAAACTGTTTCACTAGCATCTTTAAAAGTTACTGTAGCCGGTGTACTAGAATTATCATTCGAAGTAGTTGATGATGTATTTGGTTGAGATGATGTATCAGCTGGAGCAGCACCAATTATATTAACATTTCCAGTCTTTGATCCTCCATTTTCTATTGCATTTGATGCCGAATCTGAAATAATAATATTTGATGCTGTAACGGTAGCGTTTCCAGCAACTTTAGCATTAAATGTAACAGAATTTGGGAAATCATTCATACCATTCATATATACTATTTTTTTTGTATCAGTTGTTCCATCACTATATTTAACAGTAACAGAACTTTCTGCACTATATGCATTAGATGGAAGTATAAGTGCAACTGTAAAATTAGAACCCACATTTACTGAAGGTGGGCAATTAAGTCCTGCTACACTTTCAGCCTTTACTTCATGCACTAAAAATAAATTTACACCCATTACTATCATAACTATTAAAACTATTTGACTAACTAGTTTTTTCATACATAATTCATTCCTTTCTTTATGTATTTCTATTTCTAAAATATATTTTACTATTTTACTTCTTCTGCTTTTACTACTAATCTTTTAGTTGAACCTGTTTGGCATGTAATTAATGTAAGTTCGATTTTACTATCATTTTGAGTTAAGCATTCTAAATTATCTGGTTCAACAGAAGTAATACTAGTAATCTTGTATTTACTTTCTTTCATTTTTTTATCTATTATAGTAATAATATCTCCTTGAGTTAAATCAGATAATTTAGCAAAAATTTCATCATAATTATGCCCAACTATGCAGAAATTACCATAATTATTTAAACTTCCACCATAAAGTTTTCCAACGCCTTTTTTTAAAGCATTATCATCTGTTGAATCTAATATATATTGCGAAATTCCTATTTTATCAATTTTTATTTGTCCTAATACTTTATAACCTTCATATTGAGAAGACATACTTTGAGTATTAGAATTTCCTTCTTGCACATTTGTATCATTTTGGTTTTTCCTACTAACTAAAAAAGCTACAATAAATATAATAATTGCAATAATAAAAACAATTATTAATACTCTTTTTAAGTTTATATTTTTTTCATCATATTCATCATAATCACTAAAATTTTTTTCTTCTTCATAATCATATTCATTATTATTAGAAAATTCAGATTCATTTTCAATTTCTTTTTCGCCAATTTCATCATTTTCTTCTTTTATGTATTCATTTCTTCTTTTATAATAATTTTCATCGCCGAAAAATGTGTTGTTTTTTCCTGCATGTTTTCCTCTAGCCATATATGTACCTCCGTTTAATATAATATTAATAAATTTAATACATTATTATAATCTTATAAATATAATTCCTAAAATTATTATTCCTAATATAATTCTATATATAGCAAAAATTTTGAAACTTCCTTTTTTTAAATAGTCCATTAAAAATTTAATTACAAATAAACCTACTAAGAAACTAACCAAAATTCCCATAAAAAATGGAAGAGAAAATGCAAATTCAGTAATATTCACTAAAGCAGCAGCAGCTATTATAGGAGTAGCAAGTAAAAAAGAAAATTTAGCAGCACTCTCTCTATCTATTTTTAAAAGTCTCGCAATAGTCATAGTTATTCCAGAACGTGAAACTCCTGGAAAAGCAGCAGCTAATGCTTGAGAAATCCCTATAAATATTGATTGCTTTAATGTAATTTCTTCATACTTTATTTTAGATTCACATCTTTTATCTACAATATATAATACTATACCTAAAACAATTAATGCTATAGCAATTAATCCCATTTCTATATTCAAATTATCTCCAATTAAAATTTCAGATAATTTGTCTAATACTAAACTTACAATTCCCGCTGGAATAGTAGCAATAACTAAATACCAAAATATTTTTCCATCAAGTGAATCTTCTTTTTTAAATACTTTTTTCAATCCACCTTTTATTAAATTAATCCAATCTTTAAAAAAGTAAGCACATATTGCGAGTAATGTTCCTAAATGTAATGCTACATCAAATGAATCTGAAATATTAGCCCAGCCAAATATCCAAGGGAAAACATTTAAATGTGCTGAGCTAGAAACAGGTAAAAACTCTGTTAATCCTTGTACTATTCCTAAGATAACTGCATGTATTAAATCTGACATTGATTTATTATTATATAGAAATAAATTCTATATTCTCCTTATGTAAAATTTAGGTTTTTTAAAAGACTCCTATAAACTCAAATTTCAGACAAGACCTCCGTCCCACTATCTGATTATAACTCTTTAAGCACATGATATAATGTTTCTTTTATAAATTCTGCTGAAGTAAGTGGAGCAACTTTTGCTGGAAGTGAAAGAGCCCAAATAACTTTTAAATTTCTATCTCTTGCAGCTTTTCTATCAACACCACCTGGATTTGATGCTAAATCTATTATTACAGATTCCTTTTTTACTAAGTCTAATTTTTGACCATCTAATATTTGAAAAGGTATTGTATTAATAATAATATCAAATTTTCCTAAATACTCATCTAAATTATTTAAATGAATTGGATTATATCCATATGCTTTTATCCAAGAAATATCTTCATTTTTTCTTGCCTCACAATATACTTTAGCACCAATACCATCTAACATTTTAGCTAATACTTTTCCTATTCTACCAAATCCCATTACTAACACATTAGAGCCATGAACTGTTCTTTGAGTTTCTTCCATTGCAATTTGTATTGTGCCCTCTGCTGTTGCTATAGTATTCAAAACAGAAAATTCTTCTCTTTTTAACAAATCTGTATATTGAATTTGATTATTATCAAGTTCTTCTTTAATATTTATAGTTCCTGCAATTAAATACTTTCCTTTTAATTTTTTTATAAAATCCTCTATATCAACACTATTTCTTCCAAAAGGAGAAGTTAATCTTTTTCTGTCACTAGATAATGGCACTGGACCTACTACAACTTTTGAATGACTAATAGCCTCATCTAAAGTAGGACACATTTCAACTCCATTTAAATTAAGCAAATCTTCAGAATTTTCAAGTGCATAAGTATACACTTTATATCCATCATTAATTAGCATTTCAACAAGTTTTACTATACGTAAATCCCCTCCAACAACAGTTATAGCTTTTTCCATATTCAAATCATTCCTTTCATAAAAAATACTTATTTAATTAATATGTACCAATTCTTTTCTTATTCAAGAAATAAAAGATTTAATTATTTTGTCTTTCTTCTCTGTCTTTTTCTTTCTTTTCTTTTTTTAATTCTTCTAATTCCATTTCTACTTTTTCTTTTTTAGCTTTTTGTCTATTAATAATATAATCTAACTTCTGTTCTATTTTTTGCTTAGCTTCTGTTTCTTTCATGCCTTCAACTAATTTAGAAATATCCTCTAAATATTTAATTGCATCATTTTCAAGATTAATCATATTTATACTTCTATTATTTCTAGGTTCATCATCATATATTTTTTCTTCTTCATTATTCATTTTTACAGAAACAGTTATATATTGTTTTATATTATTAAAACAAGGCTCATTATTAGCTTTTTCTAATAATTTAGGTTTTAATTCTATTGCTTTATTTAAAAAATTAATTGCTTTATCCTTTTCACATTTATAAGTATATATTATTGCTAAACTATAATAAGCTTCAGCTTCGTATTCACCCTCTAACGATTTTTGAAAATATGATTCTGCCAAATCATAATCTTTTTGAATTAATATTATTAATCCCAAATTATAGTTTGTTGCATACATAATATGATTTAATGTTGCAGCCCTTTCATACATTTCCTTTGCCATTTGAAAATCACTTAATTTTGTATAAACTATTCCTAAATTATAGTATAAATCAAAATCATTTGGTGTATATTTTAAAGCTTCTGTATAAACACTAATTGCTTCCTTAAATCTTTCTTCACCACAAAGCAAATCTCCTAAAAGAATAGAAGCATCATAATAATCTGGTTTTGTTTTTAATAAGTTCTCCAACATTTGTATAGCTTCATCTTTTTTATCTAATTCATTTAGAAGTTTAGCAATCTTAAAATATGACTTATAATCATTTTTCTTTATATCTATTGAAGTCACATATTCATCAATTGCTCTTCTCATGCCTCCTTCATTTTCATAATATTCTGCTAGCAACTTATGCCCCATATAACTTTCTGGATATTTAGTTACAAGCTTAACTAAAATCTGTTTAGATAATTTATCATTTCCAATTAATCTAAAAAAATATGCAAGTGCAACACTTGTAATCTCAGAAAAATTAAAGTCATTTGCTTCTATAATAACAATAAACATTGGAATAATTATTGAAAAAACATATCTAATTATTCCCAAAATTATATTTTTAAATATATTAAACTTTATTTCAATAAAACAAATCGTAATTCCTATAGCTTGCATTAATAATATAATTATGTAATTAGTATCATTTTTCTTTATTATTTTAAAAAAAGTTACCACAAATAAAACAAATGATAATAAAATAAAAATAAGCTTTTCAAGCATATTTATTCCTCGTTTCTACATCCTTCAAATATTAAAATTTTATTACTAAAATATTATACCATATAGTTTTTTTTTACACAAGAAAATAATTATTTAACTTAATTCTATAAAAGGACATTTTTATTACAAACGTCCTCTTTTATATTTTTATATAACTATTTATTTTATAAATAATAAATAAAATACTAAAACTATTTCTGCGATTAAAATTGTTGGCATTCCTATTGTAAACTTTAATTTTTTTGTTTTGTGTCTAAATGTATACATACCAGCAATTGTACCAATTCCTCCACCAATTAAACAAATTGTCATAAGTGTTCCTTCAGGAGTTCTCCAATATCCTTTTTTAGCTTTAAACTTATCTATTCCCATAGCTAAAAAACCTATAATATTAATTGCTAATAAATATAGCAATAAATAATTTAAATTAACTATTTCAGTAATACTTTCCATTATTTTTTCCTCAAACAATTCTAATATTAATTAAATATAGATCTGGTCCGACTTGGACAAAAGCTACGGCATACTGAGGCTGTAACGACTAAAGTCTAACAGTCTCAGCAATATTCCAAACAGAACCGTCCCCAATGGCTCACTATACAAATAGGCTTAATTGGTTTGATTTTGTCATTCCTTTTAAACAGCCAAATTTCTCTAATAATTCTGTAACTGATTTACCAATTTTTGAACGAGCTTGCATATCTTCTATACATTCAAAAGGTTCTTCACATCTTGCTTTATATATGCTTTCTGCGGCAACATTTCCAAGCCCTGCAATTGAGTTTAATGGTGGACGAAGTTTCCCATCTTCTACTTGAAATTTTGTGCTATGAGATTTATATAAATCAATTGGTAAAAACTCAAAACCTCTTTCATACATTTCATGTACTATCTCTAAATCATCATACATATCTTTATCTTTAGGTGCAGCATTGTTTCCAAGATTCTCAATTTCTTTCATTTTTGCTTCTACTTTAGCTTTCCCATTTATCATAAATTCTGCATCAAATGCTCCTGCTCTAATTGAGAAATATGCAGCATAATATGCTAAGGGCATATGGACTTTAAACCATGCTATTCTAAAAGCATTTGTAACATATGCTGCAGCATGTGCCTTAGGAAACATATATTTAATTTTTTCACATGACTTTATATACCAATCTGGAATGTCATATTCTTTCATTAATTCTTTAAATCCAGCCCATTTTTCTGGGTCTTTTAATGCTTTACCTTTACGAACTGTTTCCATAATCTTAAATGCTTTATCAGGCGGAAGTCCTCTCTTCATTAAATATACCATTATATCATCACGACAGCAAATCGCTTCTTTTAGAGTTACTACACCTTCTTCTATAAGTGTTTGTGCATTTCCAAGCCATACATCTGTACCATGTGATAAACCAGATAAACGAATTAATTCATCAAATGTTGTAGGATGTGTGTCTACAAGCATTCCTCTTGCGAATGGTGTACCATATTCTGGAATACCAAATGTTCCAACTTCAGAACCTATTTGCTCTGGTGTAACTCCTAATGCATCTGTTGAATTAAATATAGACATTGTTTCCTTATCATCAAGTGGTATATCTGTTGGAGCAATTCCTGTTAAGTCTTGTAGCATTCTTATAACAGTTGGATCATCATGACCTAAAATATCTAGTTTTAAAAGGTTTCCATCGATTGAGTGGTAATCGAAATGTGTTGTTATTATATCTGAACCAGAATCATCTGCTGGGTGTTGAACTGGTGTAAATTCAAATATTTCTCTTCCTTTTGGAACAACAATAATTCCACCTGGATGCTGCCCGGTTGTTCTTTTTACTCCAACACAACCTTTTGATACTCTTGCAATTTCGGCATTTGATTTTTTTATATTTCTATCTTCATAATAGCCTCTAGCATATCCAAATGCTGTTTTTTCAGCAACAGTTCCTACTGTTCCTGCTTTAAAAGTTGTTCCTTTTCCAAATATAACTTCTGTATATTTATGTGCTTTTGCTTGATATTCACCTGAGAAATTAAGGTCTATATCAGGCTCTTTATCTCCATTAAATCCTAAGAAAGTTTCAAATGGTATATCCATACCATCTTTACAAAGTTTTGTTCCACATTTTGGACAATCTTTATCTGGAAGGTCAAATCCATTTCCAATTCCATAATCAGTAAAATCGGAATATTTACATTTAGGACATCTATAATGTGGCTGAAGAGAATTTACTTCTGTTATACCAGTCATAAATGCAACTAAGCTTGATCCAACAGAACCTCTTGAACCTACTATATATCCATCTTCATTTGATTTCCAAACTAATTTCTGTGCAATAATATACATAACTGAATAACCATTACTAATAATAGAATTTAGTTCTTTATCAAGTCTTGTCTGTACAATTTCTGGAAGCGGATCTCCATACAATTCATGAGCTTTTTTATATGCAATATTCTTAATATCTTCTTCACAACCCGGAATATGTGGTGGGCATTTTTCTGGTGAAATTGGTTTTATTTTTTCACACATATCTGCTACTTTATTTGTATTTGTTACAACAACTTCAAATGCTTTTGACTCACCTAAATATGAAAATTCTTCAAGCATTTCTTCAGTAGTTCTTAAATATAGTGGTGCTTGATTATCAGCATCATCATATTTTTGTCCAGCTTGCAAAATTCTTCTATATACTTCATCTTCTGGATCCATAAAATGT
>DJXP01000014.1 GCA_002449785.1 Clostridiales bacterium UBA7001 | reverse complement strand
CCACAAAAAGTGTTAGTTAGCCTAAAGGCATTTATCTATGTATTTTTGAGTGCGCTATAAGCACTGTGAATTTCTGGTGATAATTACGAGGAGGAAATACCCGTTCCCATGCCGAACACGGAAGTCAAGCTCCTTGGTGCCGAAGATACTTGCGAGTTACCTTGCTGGGAAAATAGGAAGTCGCCAGTTTTTTTTTGACAATTTTAAATAAAACTGTTTACTAATTTAAATAAGTATAAAAATATTATATAAGTGAGTATCATATTAATGTATGAATACTCATTTTTTTTTGGAAAGAATTATGTACTTCCTATAAAATAAAACTTCTGGCAACAGTGAACACAAATTTTAGAATGATAATTATAAGAAAACTTTTAGAAAAATAATGAATAATAGAAAAAACTTATCTTTTATATTTGTAATATTATTGTTTTAATTATATAATAATAAAAATATATATTTATGAGGATGGTATGAAAATAATAAATACAATAAAAAGAATTTTAGAAAAGTTTAATAATGATCATTTGGCAGAATATGCTTCACAATGTGCATTTTTTATTTTTTTATCATTTATACCTTTTATAATTCTTGCTATATCAATTATAAAATATGTAAATTTAGATCCACATTCTATTTATTCTATTTTTGAGAATATTGTTCCATCATCTACATATGGACTAATAAAAGGTACAATTGATGAAGCATATGATAAATCTTTTGGCACTATTTCAGTTGCTCTTATTACATGTATTTGGGCTGCAAGTAAAGGAGTATATGCATTAGTTAAAGGTATAAGAACAATTTATAATGTAAAAGAAAAAAATGAAAGTAATATTATGATTAGAATAGAAGGAATTGCTTATTTAATATTATTTGTTGTGATGATTACAGCATTTATAATATTAATGATTTTTGGTAATTCGATATATATTACAATGAATAACTGGTTTTTTGGCAGTCAAATAACAAAAATTATAAAGTGGATTTTAAATATACGATTTGGAGTTTTAATTGTAAGTATGTTTATTGTATTTTTATTTATTTATAAATTAATTTCTAGAAGTAATATGACTTTGAAAAAGCAAATGCCAGGAGCACTTTTTTCTTCAATATTATGGTATGGAACTTCTTGGTTTTTTTCAATTTATATAGATGTATTTAAAGGCTTTTCTAATACATATGGTAGTTTAGCATCTATAATTCTTGTTATGATGTGGTTATATTTTGCAATGTATATAGTGTTAATTGGTGCTGAAATAAATACTCTTCTTAGAGAATTTAAGTTTAAAAAATTGCCAAATAAACATATATAATAGTATTTCTGTACTTGACAATTTTTTTAAATATGTTATACTAAAAATTGGTTTTAAATATTAAAAAGAAATAGGAGATGTATTATTTATGAAATCTAATTTAAGAAAAACAAAAATTGTTGGTACAATAGGACCAGCTAGTGAGAACATTTTAGAAGATTTATTTGAAGCTGGACTAAATGTATGTAGAATAAACTATTCACATGGAAGCTATGACGAACAAGAATGGAAAACAAACGAAATTATTAGAATAAGAGAGGAAAAAGACTTGCCTATTCCAATGATTTTAGATATGAAAGGACCTGAAATCAGAACAGGAATGTTATATACGGGTAAGAATGATAAAATAAAAATACAAGATGGACAAAAATTTACACTTGTAAATGAAGATATTATTGGAAATGAAGAAAGAGTATCTGTAACATACAAGGAATTATATAAAGATGTAACACCAGGAACAAAAATATTAATAGATGATGGAGCAATTGAACTTAGAGTTGATGAAATTGTTGGAAAAGATATAGTTACAACAGTAATTCATGGTAATCCTTTAGGAAGTAGAAAAACTATGAATTTACCAGGAACAATTATAAGATTACCAGCTCTTGCTGATAAAGATATTGCGGACTTAAAAGCAGCTTGTGAACATGAATATGATTATGTTGCTATTTCATTTGCTAGAAATTTAGATGATATTGCGCAAGTTAGAAAAGTGTTAGATGAAAATGGTGGAAAAGATATTAAAATTATTACAAAAGTTGAAAATGTTGAAGGTTTATCTAATATGGAAGATATTACAAGAGTAGCTGATGCTCAAATGATTGCACGTGGTGATATGGCTACAGAAACAGATTTTACAGAACCACCAGTTGTTCAAAAGAAATTTATAAAATTATGTAATTATGCAAATAAACCAGCAATTACAGCCACACAAATGTTAGAATCTATGATGAGTAATCCATTACCTACAAGAGCTGAAGCATCTGATGTTGCTAATGCTATATATGATAGAACAAGTGCTATAATGCTTTCAGGTGAATGTGCTATGGGAAAATATCCATTAGAATGTGTTCAAGCAATGGACAAAATTGCTAAAAGAGTAGAACCAGAGATTAATTATTGGAGAAGATTTGATCAATCAAGTGACAAAATAGTATTAGATTCATTAGAAGCTAATATTGCATTTTCAAGTTGTATAATAGCTAAAAATACTAAAGCAGATGCAATAGTATGTTATACAAATACAGGAGATTCAGCAAGAAGAATAGCTGGTATGGGTGCAGGATGTCCAATACTTGCTATAACAGATAATAAAAGAACATTTCGTCAATTAGGATTAGCTTGGAATGTTCATCCAGTATATATAGAATCTAAAGAAACAATAGATCAAACAGTTGAAGCAGGAATTGCTAAATTAAAAGAAAAAGGAATTTTAGAGTCAGGTGATAAAATAGTTCTTTCTGGTGGAACTAACTTCGTAAATGGTGTAAAAACAAGCAAAATGATTGGTGGATATGCTGAAATCTAACCATTTTGGATGGCCCAGTTTGGCTGTAAAAACAGCCAAAAGAGACAAGTTAAATAAAAGTCGTGGATTTGTTATAGATTCACGACTTTATTTAATTGAAAAATTATATATAATAAAAAATTTTTAAAAAAATTAGCACTCTGGTATTGACATTGCCAAAAATAGTGTTATAATAAAAGTGTAAAAAGAAAAAGTACTTTAATAATAGTTTATAGATAGCTAGCATCTAGAACTAAAATATATGTGCTACCTTTATATGGTGTCAACACATAGAATAGCTTTATATTATATTAATTTATAGAATAATTACTAGATATAATTACATAATATAATATAGTAGAAATAAAAGAAATGGAGAGTGATTATTATGATGATGATACCAAGAAAAAGAAATGAGTTAGATTTATTTGATAGTATGTTTGATGATCCATTTTTCGATAGAAAAGAGACAAAATGGATGAAAACAGATATTAAAGAAGTAGGAAATAATTATGTTATAGAAGTTGATTTACCAGGATATAATAAAGAAAATATTCAAATTGAAATGGAAAATGGTTATTTAAATGTTACTGCTAAAGTAGATAATTCAAATGATGAGGAAGAAGAAGGAAAATATATTCATAAAGAAAGATATTATGGTGAATGCTCAAGAAGCTTCTATGTAGGTGATAATATTACTGAAGAAGATATAAAAGCATCTTTTAAAAATGGTATATTAACTTTAACTCTTCCAAAAGAAGAACAGAAAAAAATTGAAAATAAAAAATTTATTCCAATAGACTAATATAGATTTTTCATAACTTAAAATCCAACTTATTACTTAAAGAAGCCTTAATTCAAAATAAGGCTTCTTTTTTGATTTCATTCATTTTTTTATTATATAGTAGAATTGCATATTTTTTATTGACTTTATACATATATCGTAATATAATGTTAACCGGAGTTAACAAAATAGAAAGGAATAGTAAAATGATTTCAAAATCACAAGAAGAATATCTAAAAACCATGTATATTTTGCAAAAACAAAATGGTGATATTAGAGTTACTGATATTGCTAATAAAATGGAATGTACAAAGCCTAGTGTCAATAAAGTTTTAAAAAATCTAAAAGATAATAAACTAATAAATTACGAAACTTATGGAAAAATAGAATTAACAGATGAAGGAATAAAGCTTTCTAAAAAAATATTAGAAGCATATGATATAGTTTATGTATTTTTCAAGGATGTTCTTAATTTAGAAAATGAAAATGCTAAAAAAGAAGCTGAAAAGGTTAAGTCTGTTTTATCAGATGTAGCAATAAATAAGTTAGCTAAATATGTTCATAAGGCTTTAGATTTAAATGATTTAAGTTGTGATTATGATATAAATAATGAAAGATGTAGAACATGTGAAAGAATTTCATTAAGAGATTTTACAAAATAAGAGTCTATATAAAATCATTAAATAACAAATAGAAGAAAGGAAATGAAAATGAGTAGCTTATTAAATATTAAAGATTTAGTAGTTAATGCAGATGAAAAAGAAATATTGAAAGGAATAAATTTAAAAATTAATAAAGGAGAAATTCATGTTATTATGGGACCTAATGGTTCTGGTAAGACTACAACAGCAAATGCAATACTAAATAATCCTGAATACCAAAAAGTAAATGGTAAAATTGAATTTGATGGTGAGGATATAACCAACTTAAGAACAGATGAAATTGCTAAAAAAGGAATTTTTATGTCATTTCAATTACCAGAAGAAATTCCAGGTGTGTCTGTAACAAATTTCTTAAAGTATGCTAAAAATAAAGTTGAAAATAAGCCAGTAAAAATTTTTGAATTTAAAAAAGAATTAAAGCAATATATGGATGAACTAAAAATGAATCCTAAAAATATGGATAGAAGTCTAAATGTAGGATTCTCAGGTGGAGAAAAAAAGAAAAATGAAATACTACAAATGCTTGTTTTAAATCCTAAACTTGCAATTTTAGATGAAACAGATTCTGGACTAGATGTGGATGCTATAAAAACAGTTTCCAAAGGAATTGAAATGTTTAAATCAAATGAAAATGCTGTATTAATAATTACTCATAATACTAAAATATTAGCTAATTTAAAAGTAGATTATGTTCATATATTAGTTGATGGAAAAATTGTTAAAACTGGTAGGCAAGAGTTGGCAACTATTATTGAAAACGAAGGATATGCGAAATTTAGATAATAAATGGGGGATGTTGAATGGATATACAAATTGGTCTTGAATCTTATACAACTATAAGTGAAAGAATATCTAATAGAAAAACTAAAAGTCGAGAAAGAATTGCTCAAATAAAATTATATACTCTAGAAGGAAAAACACAAAGTGAAATTGCAAAGCTAATGGGAGTAAGTCAGTCGACAATTAGTAAGTGGATAAGGAAAAGTGAAGAGGAAGGAACTTGGTTTTCAGATAAAGAGATAGAAACAATAAAAGAGGAAAGAGCATCTAAAAGTCAAGAAAGAATTGTTTTAATAAAAGAATATGTTCTAGAAGGGAAAAAGCAAAGTGAAATTGCAGAGC
>DJXP01000084.1 GCA_002449785.1 Clostridiales bacterium UBA7001 | reverse complement strand
CCACAAAAAGTGTTAGTTAGCCTAAGGCATTTATCTATGTATTTTTGAGTGTTACTATAATACTAATATGTTGAATAATAAAAATTAGAATAAAAGTATTGACAACAACATATAAATAAATTATAATAACATTTGTTAGAAACATTAAAATCGTTATTGATTTTCTGGTGATGATTACGAGGAGGAAATACCCGTTCCCATGCCGAACACGGAAGTCAAGCTCCTTAGTGCCGAAGATACTTGCGAGTTACCTTGCTGGAAAAATAGGAAGTTGCCAGATTTTTATATATTCCTCGTTAGCTCAGTTGGTAGAGCGCTCGGCTGTTAACCGATAGGTCGCTGGTTCGAGCCCAGCACGAGGAGCCAAAGCTAGTTTTATGACTAGCTTTTTTTTTTATTGAGTAGGTTAACAGCCGGGCGCAGCGAGGATGTTAACTGCTGAGAAAAGATTTTTTCTGCTAGTAGCAGAAAAAAATTTTCGAAGGCGTATAAACTAATGA
Source organism: Clostridiales bacterium UBA7001 (assembly GCA_002449785.1). Classification (GTDB taxonomy): domain Bacteria; phylum Bacillota; class Clostridia; order TANB77; family CAG-508; genus Scatovivens. The sequence goes on along the minus strand of DJXP01000084.1, from coordinate 19,935 downwards.
TATAGACTTTGAACGAAGTGAAGAGTATATATCATTAAGTTTAAAGCAGACAAGGTCGCTGGTTCGAGCCCAGCACGAGGAGCCAAAGCTAGTTTTATGACTAGCTTTTTTTTTTTATTGAGTAGGTTAACAGCCGGGCGCAGCGAGGATGTTAACTGCTGAGAAAAGATTTTTTCTGCTAGTAGCAGAAAAAAATTTTCGAAGGCGTATAAACTAATGATATAGACTTTGAACGAAGTGAAGAGTATATATCATTAAGTTTAAAGCAGACAAGGTCGCTGGTTCGAGCCCAGCACGAGGAGCCAAAAATGATATAGTAAACTATATCATTTTTTTTTTTTATAAAAATTAAAGGATGTAATTTTAAAATACTGATTTTAATTATTTTGATTATATTGTATAATATTCAAAAGGATGTGATAATTATTTGTAAAAATTTATTTGAAACAAATAGTACCACAAGATTATATTGTTATAATTGTAGTGGAGAATCAACAAGGAATGATTATAAAATGTGAAAGCATCAAAAAACAATATTAAGAAGAAGTATGAAATTACAAGCTATAAAAATCTTAGGTGGAAATTGTTGTCGCTGTGGTTATAATAATTGTCACAAAGAAATTCATAGTGAAATTGGTTATACCACTGAGTAATATATAATATAGAGGTGAATTTAATTTGAAAAATGAATATGTCACTAAAACTTATAATAATATAAAAGTTTCATTAATTTTAAATATAATTACAGCGCTATTTACTTTTGTAGCAAGTATAATAATGTTTACAGGTTTTAATTTTATGCATACTAATGAAACTGTTTTAGAGTCATCTAAATTAGGAATGCTTAAGTTTTTTACTGTTCAGTCTAATATTTTTATGGGAATTATAGCTTTATTATTTGCTTTTGAAGAAATAAAATTATTAAATGAAAAAGAAAAAAATATTTCTAAAAAACTTTATATTCTAAAATTAATGTCAACTACTGCTGTAGGTTTAACTTGTTTTATTGTATTTTCCTATTTAGGACCAATTTCCAAAGGTGGAATTATTTCAATGCTAATGAATAGTAATTTATTTTTTCATTTGTTAATACCAGTTATAAGTATAATAAACTTTATATTTTTTGAAAAAACAAATATAATTATAGTTAAAGAAACATTTTATGGAATTATACCAACTTTATTATATGCTTTTTACTATTTAACAAATATACTTATACATATGGAGAATGGCAGGGTATCTGTTATTTATGATTGGTATTGGTTTGTCCAACAAGGTGTATGGACTGCAATTATTGTTGTGCCAATAATACTATGTATAACATATATTATTAGTTTTATTTTATGGAAGTTAAATAAATATAAGTTTGATTAAAAAAATTAGTAAATTATATGCATAAATATGGAGGTTACTATGATCAGAGAAGAAAAAATATATTATGATAGCACAGATGGAATTAAATTATGTGGTTTATTATCTGTAATGAATAAAAGTAAAAATATTTTGGTTTTATTACATGGTTTAAATGGTAATAAGGAAGAAATGAATTGCTTTAATGTCTTTGTTCAGAATTTACAAAATTTAAAAATTAATTCTTTTAGATTTGATTTTAGAGCACATGGAGAAAGTACTGGAGTAGATTATGAAATGACTCCAACAAAAGAAGTTAAAGATTTAGAAACAACACTTAATATGCTAAATAAAAAAGGATTTGAAAATATAGTTATTTTAGGTGCAAGTTTTGGGGCAAGTATTATTTCACTTTTGGATTATAATAAGTATTCAAATGTTAAAGGCTTAATAATATGGTATGGTGCTGTTGACTATTTAGCAACAATTGAAGAACAAGGGTATTTTACTAAAGAGCATATGAAACAAGCTCAAAAAGATGGTTATTATGAAATTAAATCTAGGAAAACAGGAAGAACATTTAAATTAGGATTAGCTCTTTATAATGAAGTTTATAGTATAGAGCCATATAAAAAATTAATAAATGTAGATTTGCCAATTCTTTTTGTACATGGATTATCTGATGAAATGGTTCCATATCAGATGTCTGAATCTATATCTAAACAATGCAAAAATGCTAAATTAGAACTAATAGAAAACGGCAGACATGCTTTTTCAAATGATGATCTAGCATTAAATAAAGCAATTGATGTTAGTATAGATTTTGTAAAAGAGATTTTGAAATAATATAATTTATTGTCTAATTCAGGATATTATGATATAAATATAGATAATATTTGTATAGTTAGAAAGAGGAAATTTATTATGTTTATAAATTATGCTCATAGAGGCGCTTCAGCTTATGCACCAGAAAATACAATGTCAGCTTTTGTAAAAGCATTAGAGATGAAAGCTAATGGAATAGAATTAGATTTGCAAAAAACAAAAGATGGAAAAATTGTTATTTTTCATGATAACACTTTGGATAAGCATTCAAATGCAAGCGGAAAGATAGCTGATTACACATATTCTGAGCTTATGAAATTTGATTTTGGTAGTTGGTTTGATGAAAAATATAAAAATGAAAGAATAGTTTTATTTGAAGATTTTGCACAAAAATTCTTATCAAAAAAATTAACTTTTGCAATAGAATTAAAACAAGAGGGGATTGAAAAAGATACATTAGACATTGTAAATAAATATGCTACACATGATAATATTTACATATCTTCTTTTGAATATCGATATCTTGAAAATATTCGAAAGTTTAATTCAAAAATAAAAATATCATGGCTAATTGTTGACCAAATTAATAATGATAATATTAGTAAATTATTAAAAATAAATGGAACGCAGATTTGTCCTAAAGCAGAAAGTGTTACTGCATCTGATATTAAACTTGCAAATGATAATGGACTAGGGGTTAGACTTTGGGGAGTTTTTAATGAAGAAATAATGAAAAGAGTTTATAATTTAAATATTGAAGGTATGACAGTTAATTTTCCAGATAAGCTAAAAGAATTAATCGATAACAGTATTAAAGGATAAAATTTTTTATATAGATTATGGAGGACAAATATGGATTTGACTAATGACATTTTTTATAATGAATTAATTGAAAAAATAAAAAAGGATTTAAAAGAAAGAGTAAAAGAAAAAAGATATAATCATTCATGTTTGGTTGCAGAAGAAGCCAAGAAATTAGCTGAAATATATGGAGAGAATCCAAGAGAAGCATACATTACGGGGCTTGCACATGATATTGCAAAAGATTTTACTGATGAAGAAAATAGATATTTTGTAGAAAAATATAATTTGCCAAAAGAAATATTAGTACCAGAATATGAAAAAATTCTTCATTCAGATATTGGTGCTGTTGTTTGCAAAGAATGGTATGATTTTTCAGATGAAATGTGTAGAGCAATAAAGTATCACACAATAGGAAATGCTGAAATGACTACATTTGAAAAAATAATTTATATTGCAGATAAAATCGGAAGAACGATACTACCAGACGATTTAAAAGGTTTGCCTGAGAAATCATATAACAATCTCGATGATGCCTTATTATATTTCTTAATTAAGCAAAAAATAAAATTGGAAGAAAGTGGAATTAAGCAGTCAGATGTAACAATAAAATTGATGAATAGTTTAAAAGGGGATAAATAAAATGCAAAATTTTAACTTACATCAGCATACATATAGATGTGGACATGCTGATGTAGATATTAAAGATGAAGATTATATAGAAGAATATTTAAAAGCTGGATTTAATAAAATAGCATTTACTGATCATTGTCCAGAAAAGGATGTTATAGATAAAAGACCTAATATTAGGATGACATATGAGAAAAGAAATGAATACTTAGAGAGTATTAATAGATTGAAAGATAAATATAAAAATAAAATTGAGATTCTATCAGGATATGAAATAGAGTTTTTACCAGGTCAGGAAAAGAATTTAGAAGAATTGAAAAATGAATCTGATATACTAATATTAGGTCAGCATTTTGTATATGCTGATGATGGAAAAGATTTAAATGTTATAGGATGGAATTCATGTACCGATAAAGATTTATTCAAATACGGAGAATATGTTAAAAATGCTATTGAAAAAGGATTACCAGATATAATTGCACATCCAGATTTTTTTATGTTAGGAAGGAAATCTTTTGGAGATTATGAAGAGAATGTAACAAGAGAAATATGTAAAGCTGCAAGTAAATATGGTATTCCACTTGAAATTAATCTTAATAATATTTTTCGACATGAGTTTTATGATTTAAAAGATAAAAAAGCTTTGAATAAAAGTAATAGTACATATCCCAATAAAGATTTTTGGAAAATTGTTTCAGAATATAATATTAAAACTTTATATGGTCTTGATGTACACCATATAGTACAGATATCATTATATAAAGAGTTAGCCAAACTTGCTAATAATATAATTGGAAAAGAAACTATTGAGAAATTAGAATTTGTAAATAATTTTTAAAATAAAACATTTAATGTAATTATTTAAGAAAAGTGAAATTTTTATAAATAGGAGAAAATATGGCCAAAAAAATTTGGAAACCAGGTACTTTTGTTTATCCGATTCCTGCAGTTTTGGTAACTACTGGAAATATGGAAAAATCAAATATTATAACAATTGCCTGGACAGGAATATTAAATACTAATCCAGCAACAGTATATATATCTGTAAGACCTGAGAGATATTCATATAACTTAATAAAAGAAAATAAAGAATTTGCAATTAATTTAACTACAAAAAAGTTAGCCTATGCTACAGATTGGTGTGGTGTAAAAAGTGGGGCAAAATTTGATAAATTTAAAGAAATGCATTTAACAAAAGAAAAAGCAAATTTTATAAAAGCACCACTCATTAAAGAAAGTCCTGTATCAATTGAGTGTAAGGTAATTGATGAAAAGGATATGGGAAGTCATACAATGTTTGTAGCTGAAGTATTATCAATTGATGCAGATGAAAAATATATAGATGAAAATGGTGCATTTGATATATCAAAATGTGATTTAATTGCATATGCAAATGGTGGATATTATTCGTTAGGAAAGAAAATAGGTAAGTTTGGGTTTTCCGTAAGAAAAAAACATAAAAAAATTCCGTAAAACAATTGACATATCATGCATTTTGTGGTAAAGTATATAAGCATGTATTTGGATTACATGTAAGTCACATCGTTAAAATATTAAATAAAGCTTCATGAAAGTAAAAATGGAGGTGTAGTGTAAATGGCGGCAAAAGGACCAAGAGAAAACATCATATTAGAATGTACAGAATGTAAAAGAAGAAACTATATGACATCAAAAAATAAAAGAAATAATACTGAAAGATTAGAAGTAGTTAAATATTGTAAGTTCTGCAAAAAACGTACAACTCATAAAGAAACAAAATAGTTAAAACTATTTAGGAGGAGTAAAGATGGCTAAAGAAGCAAAAAAATCTAATAAAGATAAAAAAGATAATAAAAACTTTTTTAAAGAATTTAAAGCAGAATTAAAAAGGGTTAGTTGGCCTACATTTAAACAAGTTGTTAATAATACATTAGCAGTTGTGGCAATTGTTGTATTAATAGCTGTTATAGTTTTTGTTTTAGATGTTGTTTTTGAAAATTTAAACAAATTTGGTGTAGAAAGACTAAAAGCCATAGTTACATCTAGCTCAAGTGAAGAAACAGAAGAAGGAGATGAAAATACTTCTAATGAAGCGGAAGTACCAGATGCTGAAAACTCTGAAACTGCAACTGAAACTGGAGAGGCTGAAGAAACTACTGAAATACCTTCAGAAGGAAATGTAGAAAATGTTGAAACTACAGAACCTACTGCTGAAGTAACTGAAAACGCACCAGCAGAAGGAACATCAACAGAAACTTCTGAAAATTAATCATAAGCAAAAGATGAAACTACCCAAAAGTAGATATAGTTCTGTAAAATAATTAGTTAAAACTAATTAACATAGAATATGGAGGAGGCTAAAAATATGTCTCAAGAAGAGAATAAATTAGAGCCAAAGTGGTATGTAGTACATACATATTCTGGTTATGAAAATAAAGTTAAAACTGACTTGGAAAAAACAATAAAAAATAGAGAACTAGAGGATTTCTTCTTTAATATAGTTGTTCCTATGGAAGAACAAGTTGAAATTAAAGATGGTCAAAGAAAAACAAATTTAAAAAAAGTTTTTCCAGGATATGTTCTTATCAAAATGATAGTTACAGAGCAATCTTGGTATATTGTTAGAAATACAAGAGGTGTAACTGGTTTTGTTGGATCTGGAACAGATCCTATACCACTTACAGATACAGAAATAAGAAATATGGGATTTGATGAAGTTCCAATAAACATTGATTATGATGTAAATGATAATGTACAAGTAGTTAATGGACCATTAGAAGGATTTGTTGGAACTGTTCAAGAAATAAATAAAGAAAAACAAAAAGTAAAAGTTTTAGTTTCTATGTTTGGAAGAGAGACTCCAGTAGAATTAGAATTTTCACAAGTTCAAAAGGTAAATTAAAAGGAGGTGTAACAAAGTGGCAGAGAAAGAAGTTGTAAATGTTATAAAATTACAAATTGAAGCAGGTAAAGCATCACCAGCTCCACCAGTAGGTCCAGCATTAGGTTCAAGTGGTGTTAATATCATGCAATTCGTTAAAGAATTTAATGATAGAACTGCAAGTCAAGCAGGTATGACAATACCAGTTGTAATTTCTGTATATAAAGATAAATCATTCTCATTTATTACTAAAGTTTCACCAGTAGCTGTTCTTATAAAGAAAAAATTAAATTTAAAGAGTGGTTCTGGAAAACCTAACAAAGAAAAAGTTGCTAAAATTACAAAAGCACAAGTTAGAGAAATTGCAGAACAAAAAATGGAAGACTTAAATGCAGCATCAATTGAAGCAGCTATGAGAATGGTTGAAGGTACAGCTAGATCTATGGGTGTAGTTGTAGTAGACTAATAAAATTAATTAATTGGGAGAGTTAAAACTCGTTTGTACCAAGGGAGGTAATAATGAAAAAAGGAAAAAGATATGTTGAAGCATCTAAATTAGTAGATAGCTCAAAAGTTTATGAAGCAAAAGAAGCATTAGAAATAATTGAAAAAATGCCAAAACCAAAATTTGATGAAACAGTAGAATTACATGTAAAATTAGGTGTTGATTCAAAACATGCTGATCAACAAGTAAGAGGTACAGTTGTACTTCCTAATGGAACAGGTAAATCACAAAAAGTTTTAGTATTTGCAAAAGGTGATAAGGCTAAAGAAGCTGAACTTGCAGGAGCAGATTATGTTGGAGCTGAAGAATTAGTTCCAAAAATCGAAAAAGAAAATTGGTTTGATTATGATGTAATCGTAGCTACTCCAGATATGATGGGTGTAATAGGAAGACTTGGTAAAGTATTAGGACCTAAAGGTTTAATGCCAAACCCTAAATCAGGAACAGTTACAATGGATGTAACAAAAGCTGTTTCTGAAATTAAGTCAGGTAAAGTTGAATATAGATTAGATAAAACAAATATTATACATTTAGGAATTGGAAAAGTTTCTTTTGGTAGTCAAAAACTAGAAGAAAACTATCAAACAATTATGGATGCTATAATAAAAGCAAAACCAGCAGCTGCTAAAGGTCAATACATTAAAAGTGTTGCTTTAACTACTACAATGGGACCAAGTATTTATATAAATCAAAAATAATTTAAAATGAAGTTTTATAATTAAATAGAGTCACCTAAGACAGTAGGTATAAAGATAAATCCTACCGAGGTAAAATAAGAACGGATTAAAAGCTCTTTATTTACCTGAGGATTAGGTGATAAAGAGTTTTTTATGTTAATAATAATTTATTATAAATTTAGGAGGTGAAAATAATTGGCTAGCGAAACAATATTAAAACAAAAAGAAGAAGAAGTAAAAAAATTAGCAGATAAAATGAAAGATTCTGCTGTTGTACTTTTAGTTGATTACAGAGGAATTAATGTTGAACAAGACACAATTTTAAGAAAATCTGTAAGAGAAGTAGGTGCTGAGTACTCAGTTATAAAAAATAATATAACAAGAAGAGCTTTAGAGGCTTGTGGTATTAATGAATTAGATGAAGTACTAGTTGGACCTACAGCTGTTATTATTGCAAAAGAAGAATATCTACCAACTTTAAAAGCAATATATAAATTTGCTAAAGAAAATGATTTTTATAAAATTAAAGGTGGAGTTCTAGAAGGTAAAGTTTCTTCAGTAGAAGAGTTAACAACACTTGCTCAGCTTCCATCAAGAGAAGAACTTATTGCAAAACTTGCTGGTTGCTTACTTGCAAATGTTTCAAAACTTGCTGCAACACTTGATGCAGTTAGAGTAAAAAAAGAAGAAGAGGCAAAATAAAAATATAAAATAAAAATTAAAAATAAAAATTAGGAGGAATTTAAAATGAGTGCAAAAACAGATAAAATGTTAGAAGAAATCGATAGCTTAACAGTAGTTGAATTATCAGAATTAGTTAAAGGAATTGAAGAAAAATATGGAGTTACTGCAGCAGCAGTTGCAGCACCAGCAGCTGGAGGAGCAGCAGAAGGTGGAGCAGCAGAAAAATCAGAATTTGATGTTGTTTTAACAGAAGCAGGAGCAAACAAAATAGCTGTAATTAAAGTTGTTAGAGATATTACAGGTCTTGGATTAAAAGAAGCTAAAGAATTAGTTGATGGAGCTCCAAAAACAATTAAAGAAGCTGTTGGAAAAGATGATGCTGAAGCAATGAAAGCTAAATTTGTTGAAGCTGGTGCAACAGTTGAATTAAAATAGTTATTATGTAAAAACTGCCTTAAGGCAGTTTTTTTTTATAGGAAAGTACTATGTGCTTCCAATAAAATAAAGCCTTCGGAAACATTTGGTAGAAATGTTCGACTCTTGAAAAAAGTTAAACAATAATATATAATACAAAAGCAAATATTCAATAAATAAAAAGGAAAATAATATGAAAATATTAATAGCAGAAAAACCATCTGTAGCTATGGAATTTGCTAAAGTGTTAAAAGTAAATACAGAAAGGAAAAATGGATATTTAGAAGGTAAAGATTGGATTATAACTTGGTGCGTTGGCCACTTAGTTACAATGTCTTATCCTGAAAAATATGATGAAAAATTAAAATTTTGGAATTTAAATACATTACCATTTATTCCAGAGGAATTTAAATATGAAGTAATTCCAAATGTTGAAAAGCAGTTTAATATAGTAAAATCTTTGCTTACAAGAGAAGATGTTACAGAAATATATATAGCTACTGACTCTGGGCGAGAAGGTGAATATATATATAGATTAGTTGATAAGATGGCAGAAGTTGGAGAACAAGTAAAACGTAAAAGAATTTGGATTGATTCACAAACTGAAGAGGAGATAAAAAAGGGAATTACTGAAGCAAAAGATTGGAGTGAATATAATAGTTTATCAGAATCAGCATTTTTAAGAGCTAAAGAAGATTATTTAATAGGAATTAATTTTTCAAGATTACTTTCTATTATATTTGGAAAAAGAGTAGCTAAAACAATTAATGAAGACAAAGTATCTATATCTGTTGGAAGAGTTATGACTTGTGTTTTAGGTATGGTTGTTTCTAGAGAAAGAGAAATAAAAAATTTTGTAAAAACCAAATATTATAAAATTGTTGGTAACTTTGGAGAAGAAGAATCTCAAATAAAAGCAGAATGGAAAGTTTCAGAAACTTCAAAATTATTAGATAGTGCACTTTTATATAATGAAACTGGATTTAAAAAAGAAGAAAATGCTAAAAGTTTTATTGATTATTTAAATGATAAAAAGGCTAAAGTAAATGAAATCAAGAAATCAAAACAAAAAGAAAATCCACCACTTCTTTTTAATTTAGCTGAAATTCAAAATGAGTGTACTAAACTTTTTAAAATTAAGCCAGATGAAACTTTAGATATTATACAAGAATTGTATGAAAAAAAATTAGTTACATATCCTAGAACAGATGCTAGAGTATTATCTACAGCCATAGCAAAAGAAATTGGAAAAAATTTAAATGGTCTATATAAGAATTTTAAAGATGAGGAAATTCATAAACTTCAAGAAACTATGATTAATGAAAAATATAGTACTAATCTTGTAAAAACAAAATATGTAAATGATAGCAAAATTACAGATCATTATGCGATAATTCCTACTGGTCAAGGTTTTGAAAATTATGAGAAGCTTTCAGATTTAAAGAAAAATATTTATAAGCTTATAGTAAAAAGATTTATTGCGATTTTTTATCCACCAGCAGAATACAATAAAGTTAATTTAAGTATAGATATCGAGGGCGAAAGTTTTTATACAAGTGGTAAAGTATGTGTAAAAACTGGCTTTTTGGAAGTTCTAAAAAACAGAAATAAAGATGATGAAAATGTGTCACAAAATTTGCAAATATTAGCAAACTTAAAAAAAGGTCAGGAAATAAATGTTCAAAAATTTGAAATAAAAGAATCTGAAACTTCTCCTCCTTCAAGATATACTTCAGGTGGAATGATTCTTGCAATGGAAAATGCAGGAAAATTAATTGAAGATGAAACTTTACGTGAACAAATTAAAGGTGCTGGAATTGGTACATCAGCTACGAGAGGGGAAATAATAAAAAAACTAGAAAGAATTAAATATTTAGATATTAATTCTAAAACTCAAATAATTACGCCTACAATTAAAGGCGAAGCTATTTATGATATAATATTAAAATCTATTCCAGATATGCTAAATCCGAATTTAACTGCTAGTTGGGAAAAAGGATTAGATATGGTAGCAAAAAAAGAAATAGAGCCAGAAGAATTTATGGGAAAATTAAATAAATATATTAATTCTAAAATATCAAAATTAGTTGTAAAAAGATAAACAAGTAACAAATTATGTAAAATACTCATAATATGTAGCATAATACTAGTAGGAGGTTATTTATGAGTAAATACATAATTAAAGGTGGAGAAAAACTATCAGGAGAAGTAAATATTTCAGGTTCTAAAAATGCTAGTCTACCTATACTAGCAGCGAGTATATTAAATAGAAAAAAAGTTAAACTTTACAATGTACCAGATATTTCTGATGTAAGAACTACATGTGAAATATTAGAAAGTTTAGGATGCAAAATAGAAAAAATAAATAATGTTCTTATAATTGACTCGGAAAAAATGGAAAATACAGTAATACCTGATGATTTAATGCGAAAATTAAGATCTTCTGTTATTCTTGCAGGAGCTATACTTGCTAGATTTAAAAAGGTTAGTTTTTCGCTTCCAGGTGGTTGCGATATTGGAACGAGACCAATTGATTTGCATCTAAAAAATTTTAAAAAAATCGGAATAAAAATAAGTGAAAATAGTAGATATATTGAATGTATATGTGATAAAATAGAATCGAAAACTATTGAACTAGATTTTCCAAGTGTAGGTGCAACTGAAAACTTAATTTTAGCTTCAATATATGGTAATCATGAAATAATAATTAATAACGCAGCGATGGAACCTGAAATAGTCGATTTAGCAAATTTTTTAAATAAATTGGGAGCTAAGATTTATGGAGCAGGAACTAATATTATTAAAGTATTAGGTGTAAAAAAACTTAAAGAACTGGCTTCTTATACTATTATGCCAGACAGAATTGAAGCAGGTACATTTTTAGTAGCAGGTGCGATTACAAAAGGAAGTATAAAAATTAATAAAGTTAATACTATACATCTTGGTCCAGTAATAAGTAAGCTAAAAAAATGTGGATGTGAAATATTAACAGATAATAATTGTATGTATATAAATGGAAATAAAAATACTACAGCAGTTGATATAAAAACAATGCCATATCCAGGGTTTCCAACAGATCTTCAGCCTATATTTTCTACTTATCTAACAATTTGTAAAGGAACATCTATAGTAACTGAAAATATTTTCGAAAATAGATTTAAATTTATGCAAGAAATAAAAAGAATGGGAGCTAAAGTAAAGTTTGAAAGTAATAGCATTATAATAAAAGGTATAAAAAAACTTCATTCTGCTAATTTAGAATGTACAGATTTAAGAGGAGGAGCTGCAATGGTTCTTGCTGCATTAAATTCTGATGGAGTAAGTGAAATAAGTAAATTAGATTATTTATTTCGAGGATATGAGAATTTTGATATTAAACTAAAAAAATTAGGTGCAAATATTACAAGAGAGGAGAATTAGAATTGGAAGATGATGAAATAGTTATTGGAATTAATACTACTAATAATAATTTTAAAAAGAGAAAAAATAATTCCAAGAATAAAAAGAAAGCTAATTCTACAAAAAAAAGAATTGAATCTCAAAATAGTAATATTTCTAAGAAAACAAATTCAAGAACAAGAATAAGTTCTTCAATAAAAAACTCGCACAATAAATATTATAGGTTAAAAATATTTACAGCTATCTTTTTAGTTATAATTTTAGCTATTATTATTTTGTCTTCAAGTATATTTGATATTAAAAATATAAATATAATTAATAATAGTATCCTTTCAGCTGATGAAATTATTAGTATATCTGGCATTGAAAAATACAATAATATTTTTAACTTTAATAGAAAAAAAGTAATTAATAATATAAAAACTAATGCATATGTAGAAACTGCAAAAATAGTTAGAAAACTTCCATCAACTGTTGAAATAATAGTAAATGAAAGAATACCTTCTTTTATGATGCAATATGCTGATAGCTATGTGTACATTAATTATCAAGGATATATGTTAGAAGTATCAAATGAAAAATTAAATATTCCTATTTTGGTAGGATGCACTACCGAATTAGAAAATATTAAAGTTGGTAATAGGATTAATAATGAAGACTTAAAAAAATTGAATACTGTTGTAAAAATATTTGAAATTGCTAAAAGTAATGATTTAAGTGATTTAATTACCAAAATAGATGTAACTGATACCAAAAATTATACAATAGTTTTAGAAGGCGAAGGGAAGACAGTTTATTTAGGAGATTGTAATGATTCAGACTTGAATACAAAAATGCTTTATTTGAAATCTATAGTTGATGCAAGTCCAGGAAGAGTAGGAGAAGTTTTTCTAAATGGTAACTTAAATTCACAATATGTTTATGTTAGGTGGAGTACAGAATAAAATAATTTTAATTGAAAGAAGGAATGAGATTAGGTATGTTAAAACAAGGGAAAATTAATATTGCTATAATTCTAGGAATAATGTGTTTGTTTTTAACTTTTGGGATTTTTTTACAAATAAAAACTGTAAAAAATAGCACAACCGGTGTTGGAAAAACACAAATTGAAAATGAGCTTAGAGATAATGTACTAAGATGGAAAGAAAAATATGATAATTTATATAGCAAATCAGAGAAAAAAGAAAAAGAATTGGAAAATTTGAGGCAAGAAGCGTCAAACTCTGACGAAACCTCAAAAAACCTAAGTAGTGAATTAGAAAAATATAACTCTCTTTTGGGACTAACAGATGTTGAAGGACCAGGAATTATTGTTACATTAAATGATGGAGATAGTTCAATAATGAAAGGTTCTGCAACAAATTATATTGTTCATGATGGAGATTTATTAGAAATAGTAAATGAACTTAAAAATGCAGGTGCTGAAGCTATTTCTATTAATGGGCAAAGAATAATTAGTAGAACAGGTATTGAATGCGTAGGAAATGTAATTACAGTTAATGGAGAAAAAGTAGGTGCTCCTTTTGTTATAAAATCCATAGGTTTAACTTCAAAATTGTATGGTGCTATTGCAAGACCAATGGGATACGCGGAACTGTTAGAAAACTATGGAGTACAAGTAAAAATAGAACAAGTCGATAAAAATACTATAAAAATTCCTAAATATGAGGGAATATATAAATTTGATTTTGCTTCAAATATAGAGTAAATTCATATTATAAATATTATTTATATAGGAGGTAAAAATTGAAAGAAAGAATAACAATGGCTATTTCAATTGGTTGTGTTTCACTTATTTTAGTTATGCTGATGTTTACGCAATTTAAAACAGTAGATAAAACAGATATTACTGCAATTGAAACTATGAGAGAAACTGAACTTAGAAGTGAATTATCATCATGGAAAAGCAAATATGATGAAGTAGAAAAAAAAGTATCGGAGCAAGATATAAAAATATCAGAATATAAAGAAGAATTAAAAGATGATGCCAATACTTCCTCAACGTTAGAAGGAGAAGTTAAAGAAGCGGAAGCATATTTAGGGCTTACGCCACTTAATGGAGAAGGAATAATTGTAACTCTAAGTGACAAAGATATTTATAATATTGAATATGATGATATTTTAAGATTGGTTAATGAATTAAATATTGCAGGTGCTGAAGCGATATCAGTAAATGATGAAAGAATTGTTGCAATGTCAGATATAACATTAGTAAATAATAGAATAGTTCTTGTAAATACTAGGAAAATATCAGGACCTTATATTATAAAAGCTATTGGTGATAAAAAATATTTTGAAAGTGCTTTAAATATTAAAGGTGGATACATAGATAGTATTGTTGTTAATGGAAAAGGAATTGAATATAGTTTAGAGGACAGCATTACTATACCTGCATATGAAGAAAAAGAAAAATTAGAAATGCAATATGCAAAGCAAAGTAAGGAGGATTAATATGATAATATATTTAGCAATTTTTTTAGGATGCATTATTGGAGCTATTTTAGGTGTGAATGCACCAGTAATTTCTTATACATATTCAAGCTATCTATCAATTGCAATAATTGCAGCATTAGATACAGTATTTGGTGGCATCGCTTCTGTTGTTAAGAAAAATTTTGATTTAAAAATATTTTTATCAGGTTTTTTTGGTAATTCTATTTTAGCAATTGCACTAACTTATTTAGGAAACAAATTAAATGTAGATATTTATTTAGCTGCAATTATAGTTTTTGTTGGTAGAATGTTTAATAATTTGGGAATTATTAGGAGATATTATATAGATAGATGTGTTAATATAATTGAAAGTAGAAAGAACAAGAAACAAGAGAATAAGTAATATGTATTGTTTAATATTATTTAAAATTTAGAGTAGAAGAAACACAATAAAGTTTCTTCTATTTTTATTACTAGTAAAGTTCTTTGTACTTATTTTTGTTCCTTTTTTTCTTAATATAATAGCATATTAAAATATTTGTAACAAATTAGTAAAAAATGTCGAATTAAGACTTGATTAATATTTAAAAATGATATATAGTTATGGAAGTGTTTAATTTTTCAATAATGTAAAAAATATTACATTTTAATTACGAAAATATGTCATTTTGTCTTGACTTTTTGTTCAAAATGTAATATTCTTATCGCATAGAATTTTAAACGAATAAAAAAATGGAGGAGTTAACTTTGGCAATAGGGGATATAATTGTTGGTATCGATATTGGAACCTCTAAAGTTAGTACATTTGTTGGCGAAGTTAATAATTTCAATCAAATTGAAATTATCTGTAGTACAAGTAGTAAATGTTCTGGAATTCAGAAAGGTAAAATAGTAGATGAAGATGATTTAAGTTCAGCAATTTCAAGGACTATTAGTGAAGTTGAGGATATCTCAAATTTACAAGTAAATTCTGCTTATACTACTATACCAGGTAAATATATAACAATTGTTCAAAACAGTATCGTAAAAGATGCAAAAGATAAATTTGCTGGAATATCAATTAAAGATGTTGCTTCAGCAATAATACAAGTTAGAGATATTGAAATCCCAGAAGATAAAGTTTTAATAGATATAGTACCTGATAAATTTATCCTAGAAGATGGCAAAGCAGTTGATGATCCAGTAGGAAAATTTAGCAGTCATTTTACATTAACAGCTCAAATAATATTAGCTGAAAAAGATTATATAAAACAGTTAACTTCTATATTTAAAAAAGCTGGAATAGAAATAGATGGAGTAGTTCCAATTTCACTTGCAGAAAGAAATTTAGTTTTAGATAATAATGAACTTAACGATAATGTTATGGTACTAGATATAGGAGCTGGAAATACTGAAATAGGTGTGTTTAACGGTTCTACATTTGTATATACAAATACAATTTTTCTTCGGAGGAGATAATATCACTAGTGATATAGCATATGTGCTTAATATTTCGCCAGAAGAAGCTGATAAATTAAAAAGACAGTATGGATTAGCATTAAGATCTTTTATAGATAATGATAATAATATTGTTTTAAATACATGTAGAGATGAGAATTTAAAAAATCCTACAATAAAAAGTTCAGATTTAATTGAAATAATAGAAGCTAGAATTGAAGAAATTTTTACATTAATTAATAAAGATATTACATCACATGGCATAAAAAACAACATTAATAATGTAATTTTAGCAGGTGAAGGAATAGTAAACATTAATAAAAGTGATACTGCTGGAAAAATAATATTAAATATACCAGTAAAAATTTCAACAGGGCGTTTAATAAGTACAGTAAAATCAACATATAGAGTTAGTTATGCATTAGTGAGATATATTGCTGCTCGTCCATATGCAAAAACTGTATCTAGTAGTATTTCAGTAAAAACTGAAAAGAATTTAGTGAAAACTATAATGGGTAAGATAAAAGATTTCTTTTATTCTTAATTCTTTTAGTATAAAAAAGGTTTTAATTTTTAAATATATAGTATAAAAGGAGGATATACCTTATGATAATGGATGATAATGAGTTAAACTATATGATGGATGGTACTGCTACAATTAAGGTAATTGGTGTTGGAGGGGCAGGAAATAATGCTGTAAACAGAATGATTGAAGCTGGAATTAGAAATGTAGAATTTATTGCTGTTAACACTGATAGACAAACATTAAATGAATCAAAGGCTAACTCAAAAATTCAAATTGGAGAAAAATTAACAAGAGGATTAGGTGCAGGTGCAAATCCAGATATTGGAACACAAGCAGCTGAAGAAAGTAAAGCAGAAATTGCTGAAGTATTAAAAGGTGCTGATATGGTTTTTGTTACCGCTGGAATGGGTGGTGGAACAGGAACAGGAGCCGCTCCAATAGTTGCTGCAACGGCTAAAGAAATGGGAATACTAACAATTGGAGTTGTTACAAAGCCATTTACTTTTGAAGGTAAAAAAAGATTAGCACAAGCAGAAAGAGGAGTTGCAAGTTTAAAAGGTAAAGTAGATACTTTAGTAGTTATACCAAATGATAAATTATTACAAGTGATAGATAGAAAAACATCTATGGTTGAAGCTTTTAGAATGGCAGATGATGTTTTAAGACAAGGTGTACAAGGTATATCTGATTTAATTTCTGTACCAGGTGTTATTAACTTAGATTTTGCTGATGTAAGAACAATAATGTTAAATCAAGGAATGGCACATATGGGAATTGGAATTGCAAGTGGAGAAAACAGAGCAGAAGATGCTGCTAAACAAGCAATACAAAGTCCATTACTAGAAACATCTATTGAAGGAGCAAGAGGTATAATTATTAATATTACTGGTGGCAGTGATATGGGATTACATGAAGCTAACACTGCTGCTGAATTAGTTCAAAGAAGTGCTGATCCTGAGGCAAATATAATTTTTGGTACGGTTATAGATGATTCTATGGGAGATGAAATACAAATTACTGTTATTGCAACTGGTTTTGAAAAAGAAGAAGAAAGAAGAACAAATTCACAATATGAAAATATTGTTGCAGATGCTTGGAGAAAAAGAAATTCAAGTACTATTTCTTCTGTTTCACCATCTTCAAATGATTCTAATGGGGATTTAGATATACCTACATTTTTAAGAAAGAATAAAGGATTGGGAAATAAATAAGGTATTTTATTACAGAATATGAAATTATCTCATGTTTTGAGATATTTCTTATAATGTCGTATATTAAAAATATAATAATTAAAGAAAGAGAAATAATCTAATTTTGTAGATTATTTCTTTTTTTCTACCTTAAAATATGACATTCTTTTTTTAAAGCTAGTAGTAAAATGATTTTAGACAAGAATAATCAATATTCAAAAACAAAATGAAGAGGAGTGGGAATGACTGTATATGTTGATATAGTATTTTTTGAGAATTTTATTCTAAATTATATTATTATTACATCAACAGCAATGTTAAGTAAATCAACTATAAGATTCAAAAAGATTGCTATTTCTAGTGCTTTTGGTAGTGCTTTTTCAATTTTATCTTATTTAATTGAAATTAATTTAATAACCAATATAGCATTAAAAATTAATCTATCTGTAATAATGGTTTATATGGCATTTGGAAAATCTAATGGTTTGAAAAAGATAGAACAGATGTTGATTTTTTATTTAGTTTCATTTTCTTTTGGTGGTATTTCATTTATGATAATCAATTTTATTAAAGCACAAGATATAATTATAAATGGAAAACAACTATTAGAAAATTATTTAGTAAAAGTAGTAATATTTTCATGTTTTTTAGGCTTTGTTATGGTAGTTATATTATCTAAGATTATAAAATACAGAAATAGTAAAAAAGAACTTATATGTGATTTGGAGATTTTCTATAATGGAAAAAGTAAAAAAATTAAAACATTGCTAGATACAGGTAATTTACTGAAAGAACCAATAACTAAAACAGATGTAATAATTGTTGAAAAACAAAGTCTGACTAATATTATATCAGAAGATATAATAGAAAATATATCTTCTATTATAAATGGAAGATGGTTAGACGCTAGAAATATTAACTTATATAAGGTTATGCTTATACCATTTTCCAGTTTAGGAAATGAAAATGGACTATTAATTGGATTTAGACCTGACTATATTAAAATATATAGAGAAGAGGAATATGTTATAAAGGATGTTTTAATAGGAATATATGATGGTAAATTGTCTAAAACAAATTTATATACAAGTCTTATAGGTCTTGGTATTTTAAATAAGGAGGATAAAAAGAATGAATATTATGAAAGTATTTAAAAACAAGATTATTAAAATTTTAGGAAAGTATTTTTATATGGATAATTCAAAAAAATTTCCAATTTTTTATATTAAAGGGCATCAAACTTTACCACCACCTCTTGATTTAATAGAAGAAGAGAAATTACTAAAAAAGTTAATGGAAAATGATGAAGATGCTAAGAATGTTTTAGTTGAAAGAAATTTAAGACTTGTAGTATATATTGCCAAAAAATTTGAAAATACTGGAATAGACTTTGAAGATTTGATTTCTATTGGGACAATTGGATTAATGAAAGCAATAAACACATTTAATATTGATAAAAAAATAAAATTAGCAACATATGCTTCAAGATGTATTGAAAATGAAATTTTAATGCAAATTAGGAAAGATACCAAAATAAAAAATGAAGTATCTATAGATGAACCTTTAAATAAAGATGGCGATGGAAATGAATTATTACTCTCTGATGTGCTTGGAACAGATGATGATATTACTTCAAAAGCAATAGAAAATGAAGTAGACATGAAGTTGTTAAAAATAGCAGTTAGTAAGCTTGATAAAAGAGAAAAGTACATCATGGAATTAAGATTTGGAATTGAAGGTGGTAATGGGAAAGAAAAAACTCAAAAAGAAGTTGCGGATTTGCTTGGAATTTCACAAAGCTATATTTCAAGATTAGAAAAGAAAATAATGAATAAGATGAAAAAAGAGATTACAAGTAAAACTGGATAATATTATGTTTTTATTACAATTATGTTAAATTCATTGTAAATAAATAATAGTTATTATAAAATAAAAATGTATAATTTTATAATAAATTAATATTAAGGTACTTTAAAATCTAAAAATGCTTAATTCTAATTAATATTAAATTTACTAAGAAAGTTGAGGTAATCATTTTGAATTTTAAGAAAAATATGAAAAAAAATAATAAAAATGAAGAAGAAAATCAAGTTGAAGAACAATTAGACTTTGATTTTGATGATATTAATAATGATGAAATTGATGATTTTGAAAATGATTTTGATGCATTTGAAGATTTTGAAGAAGTAGATGAAATAGAAGAA
>DJXP01000068.1 GCA_002449785.1 Clostridiales bacterium UBA7001 | reverse complement strand
TTTTTGACTTCATTTGTTTAATTAAACATTCTTGAATATATTCATTTTTTGCAAAAATAACTATACCTGATGTATCTTTATCTAGTCTATTAACAGCGCGAATTTTTCTTTTTATATTATTGGATTCAAAATAGTATTTTACACCATTAGATAAGCTATTATTGTAATGTAACATAGATGGATGAACTGGGAGTTCATATGTTTTATTTACAATTAATAAGTATTCATCTTCATAAATAATATTTAAATCCATTTTTACTGAAACAATATTATCTGATATTTCATTAAAATCTAAATTGATATTAACTTCATCACCTATATGAAGAGTTGTATTTATATGAGAAACTTTTTGATTTAAAAGAATTTTGTTATTTTGCTTTAGTTTTGTTATTAGTCTATTTGATATACAAAAATGAGTTTTTAAAACATTTTTTATTGTTTTATATTTATTATCATCAACTATATATTTTAAATCCATCGTTATACCTCTTAAAAACTTATAAACCTAGTGGTTACAAATCACAGTAAATATTATAGATAAACTGCAAATTGTAACAATAGTTTATCATATTTAAGCTTAAGTGTAAATTACTACTTGAAAGAAGAAAATTGAAGATATATAATTTGTTAAGATAATAATTTTAAATAGAAGGTAAGCTATGTATTATATTTATATGTTAAGATGTAAAGATAACTCAATATATACAGGTATAACAACAAATATTGAAAAAAGAATGAATGATCATTTTACTAAAAATGAAAAATGTGCAAAATATACATTATCACATAATGCAAAGAAATTAGAAGCAGTATGGGAAACAGATAATAGAAAAAATGCGTCAAAATTAGAATATGGAATAAAGAAAAAGCTTACTAAAAAAGAAAAAGAATTATTAATTCAAGATTTATTTAGTATAAATAAATTCATGGGTGAAGATAGCTTATTATATTGTAGAAAGAAATTGGAAAGTATATGGACGAAAAATTAAATAAACTATATATAGAATGCATTGAAGAATTAAAAAAAGTTAATATAAATTTGTTAGACCAAAAAACAGTTGGAAATATAGATATTAGTATTTCAAAAAGAGCAACAAAAAGATATGGATGCTGCATACAAGAAAAGCCTGATGAGACTTCTAAATATAGAGAAGGTAGGAAATTAAAATATAGAAAATATCACTTGCATCATATATTAATTAGCAAATGGGTAATGAGTTTAAATGAAAATATAATTAAAAATACTATTATTCATGAACTGTTGCACTGCCTGCCAGATTGTAATAATCATGGTGAAAAGTTTAAATATTATTCAAAAATAATTAATCAAGAATTGGGATATAATATTAGTAGACTTGGGAATAGAGAAGAAGACTTAAAAAAAAGTAATATTCCAATTGAAGAGGAATATTACAAATATAAGATTAGATGTAAATCTTGTAACCATATTTATTATAGAAAAAGACTTGCTAAAAATTTTATAAAAAAATATTATTGTGGTATTTGCAAAGGAAAATTAGAAATAATTTAGGATTCTAAAATTATAGTAACTGGACCATCATTTACAAGACTAACTTTCATATCAGCTCCAAAGATTCCTGTTTGAACAACAGGAATTTGTTTTTTGCATTCTTCAACAAAATATTCATATAATGGAATAGCTATATCTGGTTTTGCACTATCTGAAAATGAAGGTCTATTTCCACTTTTTTTAGTTTCTGCATATAAAGTGAACTGTGATACTATTAAAAGTTCGCCATTTACAGATTGAAGTGACAAATTCATTTTATCATTTTCATCTGTAAAAACTCTTAAATTGATTAGTTTTCTTACTAAGTAATCTGCATCTTCTTTTGTATCAGAATGTGTTATTCCAAGCAAAACTAGAAAACCTTTATTTATTTTTCCAACTGTTTTATTATCTACACTAACATCTGCATTTAATACTCTTTGAACTACTAATTTCATGTTTTTTACCTCAAATATTTACAATTTGTTTAATTATAAAACAATAATATGTATTTGTCAAAGAATTGAATTATTTTTTTAAAACTATTGAATGAATTGAAAGAAAAGTGTATAATAAAGGCTATAAATAGGAGGAATAAATAATGAATAAAATAGTACCAATTACAGTTTTAACAGGATATTTAGGTGCTGGTAAAACTACTTTAATAAATCATGTATTAAATAATCAAGAAGGCTATAAAGTTGCAGTTATTGTTAATGATATAGGAGAAGTTAATATAGATGCAGAACTAATTCAAAAAGGTGGAGTTGTTAATGAAAAAGACGCAGATTTAGTTCCACTTAGTAATGGATGTATTTGCTGTACATTAAAAGTAGATTTAATGAAACAAATTGCTGAACTTATAAAAACAGGAAAATTTGACTATATTTTAATAGAAGCTAGTGGAATATGTGAACCACTTCCAATAGCTCAAACTATAACAATATTATCTGAACAAACAGAACAATATGGACTTCCTAAAATATGTAGATTAGATAATGT
>DJXP01000075.1 GCA_002449785.1 Clostridiales bacterium UBA7001 | reverse complement strand
GATAGTGATGTTCAAGGAATAATAAGAATATCATTAAAATATGATGAAAAAGGTAATAGAGTTATTGATGGATTAAAAAGAATTAGTAAACCAGGTTTAAGAATTTATGCATCAAAAGATGAATTACCAAAAGTATTAAATGGATTAGGTATTGCTTTAATTTCTACATCAAAGGGAATTATGACTGATAAAAAAGCTAGAGAGCTTGGAATTGGTGGAGAAGTTTTAGCTTATGTTTGGTAATTAAATTTACTAAAATATATTAAAATCCTAAAAAGTTAAGAAATGGCGAAAGAATTTTATAATTGTAATTAACCAAATATGTAATTTAAGGAGGAAAACAAAATGTCAAGAATAGGAAATAAACCTATTACTGTACCAGCAGGTGTTGAAGTTAAAATTGATGGTCATAAAATAACTGTAAAAGGGCCTAAAGGATCTTTAGAAAAAGAATTTCATAAAAATATGGAAATTAGTCTTGATGGTAATGTTATAACAGTAAAAAGACCAGATGATGAACCAGAAAATAGAAGTTTACATGGTTTAACAAGAACATTATTAAATAATATGATTGTTGGAACTACAGATGGATTTGAAAGAAAATTAGAAGTTAATGGTGTAGGATATAGAGCAAGTAAAAAAGGAAATAATTTATTACTAAATTTAGGATATTCTCATCCAGTGGAAGTTGAAGCACCAAATGGAATTACTTTTGATGTTCCAAATCCTAATGAAATAATTGTTAAAGGAATGGATAAGGAACTAGTTGGTCAAACAGCAGCAGTTGTTAGAACCAAAAGACCACCTGAAGTATATAGAGGAAAAGGTATTAAATATGCTGAAGAAGTTATTAGACGTAAAGAAGGTAAAGCAGGTAAAAAGTAAAATCTAAATAGAGTTAAACTAAGTAGACTTTAGGGGTATATTTAATCCCTTAAAGGAAAAATTATAAGGGATTAAATATACCCCTATAAGTAAAATCTAGAAAGGAGAATAAGATGATTACTAAGATTGATAGAAAAGCTGAAAGACAAAGAAGACATATAAGAGTTCGCAGAAAAGTTAATGGGACTTCTGAATGTCCAAGATTAGCTGTTTGTAAAACAAATAAAAATATAATTGCTCAAATTATCGATGATACTAAAGGCGAAACATTAGTTTATGTATCAACATTAGATAAAGATATTAAAACCAAAAAAGCTAATATAGAAGCTGCTAAAGAAGTTGGAACTGCAATAGCTAAAAAAGCTCTTGATAAAAAAATTAAAGATGTTGTTTTTGATAGAGGTGGTTTTATATATCATGGTGTTATTAAAGAATTAGCTGATGCAGCTCGTGAAGCTGGGCTTAATTTCTAATATTATAAAATATAAAGAGCAATTTTAATAGAAGGAGGAAATAATTCTCATGGAAGAAAAATCAGTTGAATTAAAAGAAACTGTTGTTGCTATTAATAGAGTTGCAAAAGTTGTAAAAGGTGGTAGAACATTTAGATTCAGCGCTGTTGTTGTTGTTGGAGATGAACAAGGACATGTAGGTGTTGGAAATGGAAAAGCTGCTGAAGTACCTGATGCAATTAGAAAAGCAGTAGATGAAGCTAAAAAGAATTTAATAGAAGTTCCAATAGTTGGTACAACAATACCACATGGATTTACAGGAACTTTTGGAAGTGCAAAAGTTATGTTAAAACCAGGTGCTGAAGGTACTGGAATTATTGCTGGTGGAAGTGTTAGACCAGTTTTAGAACTTGCAGGATATAGAGATATTAATTCTAAAGTTATTGGAACAAATAATCCAAGAAACGTTGTTTACGCTACATTACAAGCATTAAAGAGCATGCAAACAGTTGAATCAGTAGCTAAAAAAAGAGGAAAAAAAGTTAGCGAAATTTTATAAATTTTTAATTGAAATTATATTAATTAATGATATAATGAAATCGAAATATATTAAAGTCAAATAGAGGAGGTGCAATTGATGGAACTAGGAAGCTTAAAACCAGCAGTAAAAAGAGTATCAAGAAAAAGAGTTGGTCGTGGTATTGGTTCTGGTCTAGGAAAAACATCTGGTAAAGGTCATAAAGGACAAAAAGCTAGATCAGGTGGAGGAGTAAGAAGAGGTTTTGAAGGTGGTCAAACACCATTATATAGAAGATTGCCAAAAAGAGGATTTACTAATATTCACGCAAAAAAATATACTGAAGTAACTTTAACAATGCTTAATAAATCTAAAGCTACAGATGTAACAGCAGAAACTTTACTAGAAGAAGGAATAATTGGAAAAATTAATGACGGAATAGTAGTTTTAGCTACAGGAAGTTTAGATAAAAAACTTAATGTTAAAGCAAAAAGATTTACAAAAGCTGCTGCAGAAAAAATTCAAGCTGCAGGTGGAAAGATTGAGGTGATTTAGTTGTTTAAAACTATTAAAAATGCATGGAAAACACCAGAAGTTAGAAAAAAATTATTATATACATTATTGTTAATAATAATTTTCAGATTAGGATGTTTTATAACAGTTCCTGGTGTAGATACAATAAAATTAGCTGAACAAATGAATTCAGCTACAGGAAGTTTAAGTGGTTTAATTAACACAATTTCTGGTGGAGCTTTTTCAAGATTGTCAATATTTTCAATGACAATCACACCATACATTACAGCTTCAATTGTTATTCAACTTTTAGGAATGATAATTCCTTCACTTGAAAAAATGATGAAGGAAGGTGGAGAAGCTGGAAAACAAAGAAT
Source organism: Clostridiales bacterium UBA7001 (assembly GCA_002449785.1). GTDB lineage: Bacteria > Bacillota > Clostridia > TANB77 > CAG-508 > Scatovivens. The sequence goes on along the minus strand of DJXP01000075.1, from coordinate 5,876 downwards.
TAATTTATACACTAAATTAACAAGCTTAGTACTTTCATTAATAGAAGCTTTAGGAATATACATTTCTTATAGAAATTCAGATATTTTTATTAAACCTGGATTTTTAACAGGAGCAACAATAGTACTATCATTAGTTACAGGTACTGCAATTCTTATGTGGCTTGGTGAACAAATTTCAAATAAAGGTATTGGTAATGGTATATCTATGATTATATTTGTTGGTATTATATCTAGATTACCATCTGGAATTACTACAATTTGGAATTTAATTGTTACAGCTACTGGAATAAGTACAGTAGGTATTGTTACATCATTGGCTATAGTTATAGGGGCAATTGTTTTAGTTGCTGGTGTTGTATTTGTACAAGAAGCTGAAAGAAGAGTTCCTGTGCAATATGCAAAAAAAGTTGTAGGAAGAAAGATGTATGGTGGACAAAATACACACATTCCACTTAAACTTGCTCAAGCAGGTGTTATGCCAGTTATTTTTGCAAGTAGCTTTATGACTTTCCCTGCAATGATGATACAAATATTTGCATCAGACAAAATTGGTGGAACAGGATTTTTAGCAGGTCTATATCAATTTTCAATAGCTACATCTTCTTCAAATGTTGCTTGGGGATATAGTTTAGCTAATGCAATAGTATATTTACTATTAATTGTTGGATTTACATTTTTCTATACTTATGCAACATTTAATCCATCAGAAGTTGCTACAAATATTAAACAAAATGGTGGATTTATTCCTGGAATTAGAGCTGGTAAGCCAACAGCAGATTACTTATCTTCAATACTTACAAAATTAACATGGTTTGGTGGACTATTTTTAAGTTTAATAGCTATTCTACCAATGCTTATGAGATTTTCTAGTATAGATATTTCATTTGGTGGTACATCAATATTAATTGTTGTTGGTGTTGCATTAGAAACAGTTCAACAATTAGAATCACAACTTGTAATGAGACATTATAAAGGATTTTTGGAAAAATAAATTATATTTCATTAGGGTGGTTAGGTTTTAACCACCCCAATGTGTTTGTTTAGAGACTAGATATTAGAGATTAGAGATTAGAATTTTTTAATTTGTAATGTCTAATATCTATATGAATAAAGTATATAATTAAGGAGGTTTTTTATGGTTATTATAATGTTAGGTGCTCCAGCTTCTGGAAAAGGAAGTGTTGCAGAGATTTTATCAAATGAATTTAAAATACCTGCAATATCTAGTGGAGATATTTTTAGAAAATATATTAGTGAAGGTACAGAAATTGGTAAAAAAGCCAATGAATATATGACTAAAGGTGAACTTGTTCCAGATGATATTACAGTTGAACTTATTACAACAAGATTAGAAGAAGATGATGTGAAAAATGGTTTAATATTAGATGGATTTCCAAGAACTGTTAACCAAGCAAAAGTCTTAGATGAAATGTTAGAGAAAAAAGGTAAAAAAATAGATATTGTAGTAAACTTAGAAACCCCAGAAGATGAAATCTTAGAAAGAATAACAAATAGGAGAATTTGTACAAATCGTGATTGCAAGGCTGTATATAATACAGTTTTACATCCATCTAAGGTTGAAGGAATTTGTGATAAATGTGGTTCTTCTCTAGAACAAAGAGATGATGACAAATTAGAAAAAGCTAAAAACAGGTTACAAATTTATTATAAAGAAACAGCACCTGTGGCAGATTATTATAAAAATACAGGAGCTTTATATTCAACAGTACTTAGTAAATCTGTAAATAGAATGAAGGATGAAGTTGCAAAAGATGTAATAGAGTATCTAAAAGAAAAATAATTTTATTTTTAATATATATTTTAAAGTAATGCGCGTAAGCGACCAAACGTAACGAACATAGAGAGTGAAGTGCGATTGGAGCAATTTTCATATAAAAATATATAAGGAAAATTGCGACACACAAGCATTACGATTAAAATATATATTAAAAATTTAAATATATACAGTATGTGGAAAGAAAAAGAGGAAATAAAATGATAACAATTAAATCTAAAAGAGAAATAGAATTAATGAAAGAAGCTTGCAAGCTTACAGCTCAAGTTTATGACTATATAGAAAAAATAATAAAGCCAGGTATGTCTACATGGGAATTAGATAGCCTAGCAGAAAAATTTATAAGAGAGCATGGTGGAATACCTGCTGAAAAAGGATATCCAAGTGGAATTAGAGGAGTACCAGATTTCCCTGGAAGTTTATGTGTATCAATAAATGATGTTGTAATTCATGGTGTACCTTCAAAAGATATTATAATTCAAGATGGCGATGTAGTAAGTGTAGACACTGTGGTACTAAAAAATGGATATAATGGTGATGCTGCAAGAACATTTTTAATTGGAAACTGTTCTGAAGAAGCAAAAAAATTAGTAGAAGTTACAAAACAAGCATTTTTTGAAGGATTAAAATTTGCAAAAGCTGGAAATAGAGTTGGAGATATTTCTCATGCTGTTGAAACATATGTTAGAAGTTTTGGATATAATTTAGTAAGAGAATTTCAAGGTCATGGAATTGGAAAAGAAATGCATGAAGATCCAGGAGTTCCAAATATAGGTAAAGCTGGTAAAGGTCCAAGATTAGAAGCTGGAATGACAATATGTATTGAACCAATGGTAATGGTTGGTAAACAAGATATATGGGAATTAGATGATGGCTGGAGTATTGCAACTCAAGATGGTAGTTTATCTGCTCACTATGAAAACACAATTTTAATTACAGAAAATGAACCAAAAGTGTTGACAATTTTATAATATTAGGTTATAATATTTAGGATTATTGCTTAAAGATTTTATATTTATTAATAATGCCTTTAAATAGGCTTATTTGTGTCTTAAGTAAGGAGGTTTTTGATTTGTCTAAAGAAGATGTAATTGAAGTAGAAGGAACAGTTTTAGAAACATTGCCTAATACTACTTTTAAGGTAGAACTTGAAAATGGGCATCAAGTATTGGCTCATATTTCGGGAAAGCTTAGAATGAATTATATTAAAATTTTACCAGGAGATAAAGTTAAATTAGAACTTTCTCCATACGATTTATCAAAAGGACGAATTACTTGGAGAGCAAAATAATTTTGATGTATTATTCTTATTATTAATTAAGAATTACATACTATACATTTTAATAATATTTGGGAGGAGTAAAAATGAAAGTTAGAACATCAGTTAAAAAGATTTGCGAAAAATGCAAAATCATCAAAAGAAAAGGCATTGTTAGAGTAATATGTGAAAACCCTAAGCATAAACAAAGACAAGGTTAATTATATTTATTGGTATTAGCATAGAATGGAGCGGCTGTCAGATAATCTGATTTTCAATCTATGTTTATATATATTTCTTAAAAAATAAATTACTATTATATTTATACAATATAAATATAATACATTTCAGGTTTATTTTTATAAGATTAATTTATTGTAAGATAAAATTTATGGAGGTGCAAAAATATATGGCTCGTATAGCAGGAGTTGATTTACCTAGAGAAAAAAGAGTAGAAATTGGTTTAACTTATATATATGGAATAGGATTACCAAGTTCTCAAAAAATATTAAAAGAAGCTGGTGTAAATCCAGATACTAGAGTTAAGGACTTAACAGATGATGAAGTTTCTAAAATTAGAAAAGCAATGGAAACTTATAAAGTTGAAGGTGATTTAAGAAGAGAAGTTGCTTTAAATATAAAAAGACTTACAGAAATAGGATGTTACAGAGGAATTAGACATAGAAGAGGACTACCTGTAAGAGGACAAAGAACAAAAACTAATGCTCGTACAAGAAAAGGTCCAAGAAAATTAGTAAGTAAGAGCAAAGCTAAATAGATAATATTTTAAGGAGGTAAATACCAAATGGCAAAAGCTAATAGTAGCGTAAAAAAAACCGGTATAAGAAGAAGGGAAAGAAAAAATATAGATAAAGGTTCAGCTCATATTCATTCTACTTTTAATAATACAATTGTTTCTATTACAGATACAGCAGGGAATGTTATTTCTTGGGCAAGTGCTGGAGGACTTGGTTTTAAAGGTTCTAGAAAAAGTACACCTTATGCAGCAGGTCAAGCAGCAGAAGTTGCAGCTAAAGCTGCAATGGAACACGGATTAAAATCTGTTGATGTATATGTTAAAGGTCCTGGGGCTGGACGTGAAGCTGCAATAAGATCTTTATCAACAGCTGGACTTGAAATTACAATGATAAAAGATGTTACTCCAATTCCTCATAATGGTTGTAGACCACCAAAAAGAAGAAGAGTATAATAAGTTAAAGAAATTATAGAAAGAGGTGTTAAATACATGGCTAAAAATCATGGCCCTATATTAAAAAGATGTAGAAGTTTAGATATAGATCCAACTTATCTTGGTTATAGCAAAAAAAGTAAAAAGGCTTCAAAGAAAAATCATAAAAAAGTTAGTGAATATGGACTTCAATTAAAAGAAAAACAAAAAACAAAATTTATATATGGTGTTTTAGAAAAACAATTCAGAAAATATTTTGAAATGGCTTCTAATAAAAAAGGAATAACAGGTACAAACTTATTACAAATATTAGAAAGTAGATTAGATAATGTTGTATTTAGATTAGGTTTTGCAATGACAAGACCACAAGCAAGACAACTTGTAACTCATGGAAATTTTGCTGTTAATGGAAAAAAAGTTGATATTGCTTCATATTTAGTTAAACCAGGTGATGTTGTTTCTGTATTAGAAAATAAAAAAGATAATCCAGTTATCAAAGAAAGTGTTGAAAAAACAGCTGGACTTGCAATACCTGAATGGTTAGATTTAGATGTAAAGAACTTAAGTGCAAAAGTTGTCAGAGTAGTAAACAGAGAAGAAATTGATATACCAGTTGAAGAGCACTTAATTGTTGAGTTATATTCTAAATAATAGTTTAATAGAATTATTTTATATATACTTAGGATACGTACGTAAGAATATATTAAATTTATAGGTTATGATAAATATGGGTAACCATTAGGAGGTAAGAATGATTGAATTTGAAAAACCAAACATCGAATGTGTAGAGGCAGACGATAAGAGGAATTATGCAAAATTCATATGTGAACCGTTAGAGCGTGGATATGGTATGACAATAGGAAATTCATTAAGAAGAATTTTATTATCATCATTACCAGGAGCTGCTATAACAAGTGTTAAAATAAACGGCGTAGTACACGAATTTTCTACAGTACCAGGTGTTGTAGAAGATGTCCCTGAGTTAATTGTTAATTTAAAGAGTGTAAGATTAAAAGTTCATGATAATGAAGAAAAAATAATGAGAATTGATTTTAAAGGTGCTGGTGAAATAACAGCTGCTGATATTGTAACTGATGGAACTGTTGAAATATTAAATCCTGAGTTACATATTGCAACCACATCTGATAATGCAGATTTTCATATGGAAATGACTGTAAACAGAGGTAGAGGATATAATGTTGCTGAAAAAAACAAAAAAGACAACAATCCTATAGATGTATTACCAATAGATTCTATATTTACTCCTGTTAAAAAGGTTAATTATTCAGTTGAAAATACTAGAGTTGGACAAATGGTTGATTTTGATAAATTAACTATTGAAGTATGGACTGATGGAAGTCTAAAACCATTTGAAGCTCTAAGCTTAGCAGCAAAAGTTATGACTGGTCATTTAGAATTATTTATTGATTTATCTGAAACAGCAAAGAATACGCAAGTTATGGTAGAAAAAGAAGAATCTAAAAAGGAAAAAGTTTTAGAAATGCCAATTGAAGATTTAGAGCTTTCAGTTAGATCATACAATTGCTTGAAAAGAGCTGGTATTGCAACTGTAGAAGACTTAACAAATAAATCTCAAGAAGATATGATGAAGGTTAGAAACTTAGGTAAGAAAT
>DJXP01000039.1 GCA_002449785.1 Clostridiales bacterium UBA7001 | reverse complement strand
TTCTAGCTTCTACAACATCCATTAAACTAGTAGCTTGTCCACGTCCTATACCTTTTGTTTCACGAGTTATACAAATTGAGCCTCCACCAACTCCAACTTTAATAAAATCAGCTCCAGCTTCTGCCAAATAGTAAAAACCTTCTTTATCAACAACATTTCCTGCACCAATTTTTACTTTATCACCATAGTTTTTTCTAACCCAATCTATTGTATTTTTTTGCCAAACAGAATATCCATCTGAAGAATCCATACATAATATATCTACTCCAGCTTCTACTAATGCTGGTATTCTTTCTTCATAATCTCTAGTATTAATACCTGCTCCAACTACAAATCTTTTATGTTCATCTAAAAGTGAATTTGGATTTTCTTTGTCTGATTCATAATCTTTTCTAAACACAACAGAATCTAAATTGCCATTTTCATCTAATATAGGAAGTGAACTTATTTTATTTTCCCAGATTAAATCATTAGCTTCATGTAAAGTTATCCCTTTATTCCCAAAACATAATTTATCTTTATGTACCATATATTTACTAATTGGATCATCAAAATTTGCTCTTGTAATTCTATAGTCTTTATCCGTAACTAATCCTAAAAACTTTCCATTAGGCATTCCATCTTCAGTAATCATAACAGTAGAATGTCCTGTTTTATTAATTAATTCTAGTACTTCTTTTAAAGAAGTTTCTGGCTTTACATTTGAATCACTTTTTACAAAGCCTGCTTTATGTTTTTTTACATTCTTTATCATTTGAGCTTGATCTTCAATTGATTGTGCTCCAAAAATAAATGAGCAACCGCCTTCTCTTGCAAGAGCAATTGCCATTTTTTCTCCAGAAACAGACTGCATAATAGCAGATACCATAGGTAAATTTGCACTATATTTAGGCTCTTCACCTTTCTTAAATTTTACAAGTGGTGTTTTTAAGCTTACATTACTTGGAATACATCTCTCATCTGTTAAATTTGGTAATAATAAAAATTCGTTAAAAGTTCTTGAAATATCTTTTAATATTTCTGCCATTTTTTCTTACCTCCCTTAAAATAATTATTAATATTATATCTCATAAACCATATAAAATCAAACAATATTTTTTATTCTTTCTATTGCCTCTTCAGTATTTTCTTTTGTTCCAAAAGCTGTTAATCTAAAATATCCTTCTCCACTTGGACCAAATCCAACACCTGGAGTTCCTACAACATTTGCTTCATTTAATAATTTATCAAAAAATTCCCAAGATGTTAATCCTTCCGGAACTTTAAGCCAAATGTATGGAGCATTAGTACCACCATAAACAGTAAACCCTGCTTTTTCTAGTCCTTCCTTTATTATTTTTGCATTATTCATATAATATTTTATATTTTCTTTTATTTGTTTTTGTCCCTCTTTTGAATAAACTGCTTCTGCAGCTCTCTGAACAGGATATGAAACACCATTAAATTTTGTTCCATGTCTTCTATTCCAAAGTCCATGTAAATACACTTCTTTTCCGTCTTTAGTATAACCTTTTAAATTTTTTGGAACAACTGCATATGCACATCTTACTCCAGTAAATCCGGCTGTTTTAGAAAAACTTCTAAATTCAATTGCAACATCTTTTGCACCATCAATTTCATAAATACTATGAGGCACATCTTCATCAGAAATAAAAGCTTCATATGCTGAATCAAATAATATTAAAGATTTGTTTTCTTTTGCATAATCAACCCATTTTTTTAGCTCAGGTTTAGTTAATGTTGTTCCTGTAGGATTATTTGGAAAGCATAAATAAATCATATCAGGGACTTTTTTGGGAAGCTCTGGTACAAAATTATTATCAGCTGTTGCTGGAATATATATAATATTTTCATATATATTTTTTTCACTATTATATTTACCACTTCTGCCAGCCATAACATTTGTATCTAAATAAACAGGATAAACAGGATCAGTAATAGCAACAATATTGTCATTTCCTAAAATATCTCCAATATTTCCACAATCACATTTTGCACCATCTGAAACAAATATTTCATCAGGTTCAATATTTATTCCTCTATTTTTATAATCAAATTCTGCAATTTTGTTTCTTAAAAAATCATATCCTTGTTCTGGTCCATATCCTCTAAATGTTTCAGGCTTTCCCATTTCCATTACTGCTTTGCTCATTGCCTGAACTACTGCAGGTGCAATTGGTCTTGTAACATCACCAATTCCAAGTTTAATAATCTTTTTATCAGGGTTATTCTTTTGAAATTCTGCAACCTTTTTTGCGATTGTAGAAAAAAGATAACTATCTTGTAATTCTAAAAAATTTTCATTAATTTTAAACATAATCTACCTCCAAATATTAAAAAATATATTCTATTAGCTACAATATCTGCATAACACACTTCTTAACCCAACATCTATGTCAATTTTACCAATTTTTGAATTATAATCTAATTCAATAAATGCATCTAAAATATCTTTTAAAATATTTTGGTTAAAATTGGATAGCTGTTTTTTATATTTTGAAACTAAAAATGTTTGATTAGGTTTCAAATTAAGTGCAGTTACAACATCTTTATTTAGATTTATAGCTATAGAACATAAATATAGCTTTTTAAAATGATTATATAAAGTTATCAGTATTTTTTGTAAAGGTTCTTTCTGATATATTAAATTATCTAATACTTCCATAGCTTTATCTATTTTTCTTATAGCTAAATTATCTGTAAGTTCAAATATAACACTATCTATTTGTTTTGTAGCTAAAACATCAACATCAGAAATTTTTATTGTTCCATTTTCACCTACATATTCAATAAGCTTTCTTATTTCATTTATTAAATTTTGCATACTAGTACCTGAAACTTCTATTAAATAATTAGCTGTTTTATCATCAATATTAACTTTGTACATATTAGATATTTGTTTTAGTTTTTGAACTAGTTGAGGTACTTTTAATTCCTGAATACATGTTATTATACCATTTTTTTCAATTTGTTCATAAACAGCATTTTTATCTACTTTATCTTCTATAAATACTAAAATAGTGGAATCAGAAATAATATCCATATTGTTTTTTATAAATTCTGCTATCTGTTCTTGTTCAGGGGTTCCTGTTTTTTTTCTACCATCTTTCTTAAATAATCCTGAATTTTTAATAATTATTAATTTTTTATCATATCCGAATGCTGGCATTTGAATATTTGGAATTATTTCATTTATACTACTTTCATCTAATAATACATAATTAATTCCAAGTACTTTTTCACCAAAATTCTTTTTTATTTTATTTAAAGCTGTTTGAACTAAATATTGTTCTTCGCCATAAATTAAATATAATGGTTTTAATTTAGTATCAATATCTTTTATTAAAGCATCATAATTCATATTTCCTCCATTAGGGATGGCTTTTTTGACTGTAAATACAACCAAAATGGACACCCACTTAAATTTAGCACTAGTTTCTAATTTTTAACTTCAATTATTAATTATTCCACACTCTTTAAAGATTCTATCATATCTATTTTCTTTAATGAAAAATATGTCATATAATTTACAATTATAGTAAAAGCAATTGTTATTACGCTTGAAATAAGCATACTTAAAGGTGTTACTATTCTTTTGAATCTTAATATATTTATTTCACATGTACTTAATATAAACATATTTAAGAAATATCCAAATACTAATCCAAATAAAATTCCAATAACTGTAAGTAATACAATTTCACGAGTTACATAATCATAAACTTCTTTGTCATAAAATCCTAGTACTTTTATTGTTGCCAATTCTCTTATTCTCTCACTAATATTAACATTAGCTAAATTATAAAGTACTATAAATGCTAAAAGGCCTGCAGATACAATTAATACATATACAACAAAATTCATTGCATTTAAAGTATCATCCATCGTTTTCATTAAATAACTTGTAAGAGTAATTGAATTTATTTTTGAATTTAATAATAATTCTTTTGATAGTGTTTCTTCTTTATTTTCATCTAATTTTTTTTGATATTTAGCATATATTATATTAGGCTGAACTTCTTTATTATATAACTTTTTATATAAATTATTTGTAATATAAATATAATGTGAAATATAGTGTTCTGCAATTTCTCCTATCTTAACTGTATACTCATTATTATCAGAATCTAATAATTTGATTTCATCACCTTTTTTAACATCTAATAATTGCGCAAGTTTATCAGTAATTATAACTTCATCATCATTTAATGTCAATTTTTTTCCAGATTTTAAATCTTTTAATTGTATTACATCATCTAGTATTTCCGAGTTTTCTACAACTAGTATTTGAGCATCTTCTCTATTTTCTTTATATTTAACCTCACTTGAACTTAAATAAGCTGAAACTGTATCATTAATCTCATCTCTATTTCTTAATTCATTTTCTAAAGATGAAATTTCACTGCTCGTTAAAGAATTTTTAAGTCCAATTAACATATCAAAATTATATATATCTATATATTGATAATCCATAATTTTAGAAATTGAATCTTTAAGTCCAAATCCTGTAATAATTAGTGCTGTACACCCCATTATTCCAATAATTGTCATCAAAAACTTCTTTTTATATCTGAACATATTTCTAATTGTTACTTTTTGAGTAAAATTAAGCTTATTCCATATCAAAGGAATTTTTTCAAGTAAAACTCTTTTACCAGGCTTTGGTGCCTTTGGCCTCATTAGCTCATTTGGTGTACTTTTTAATTCATTAATTGCTGTATATATACTTGCTCCGACAATGCAAAATGACATTATTCCAATACCTAATAAAGTATAATACACATTAAACTCAATTACCAGCTCACTTATGTCATACATCATTTGATACATAGAAATAATTACATATGGAAAGAACTTTAGTCCAAATAATGCACCTAAGATACCACCAATGCTTGATGCCAAAAATGAATAAATTATATATTTTGTTATAATTTGAAAATTATTATATCCTAAAGCCTTTAAAGTTCCAATTTCTGTTCTTTCCTCTTCAACCATTCTAGACATAGTTGTTAAACTAATTAATGTAGCTATTATAAAAAACACTATTGGAAAAACCTCTCCTAGTTTTTCAACATTTTCAGTATCTTGTGAAATTCCATTAAATCCAGCATTATCTTTTCTTGAAAAAATATACCACTTTGGATTTTCCAAATCATTAATTTTCTCTCTTGCATCTAAAAGCTTATTTTCAGCATCAGATATTTTTTCATTAAATTCTTGCTTTTTTTCTTCTAATTCTTTTTCACCGTCTTCAAGTTCTTTTTTAGCTTTTGCTATATCATTTTTTCCTTTTTCTATTTCTTTTTCAGCATCTATAAATTTTTGAGCAGTTTCATTTTTTTTATTTGCAAGCTCTGCTTTGCCGAACTGCTAAACTTTCATTAGCAAAATATAATTGATTATTTCCTTCATCAATTTTTCTTTTCCCCTCTTCTAGTCCTTTGTTAATCTCATTTAAACTATTTTGTAATTCTTGTTTTTTATTATTACATTCAGTAATTCCATTATTAATTTGATTTAGTTTTTCTTCTGTAATTCCATAAGATAATAGTTCATTTTTCTGAACATTTAATGTTTGAATTTGTCCATTTAAATAATCTATCATATCAGATAATTCTATATTTTCTGGTTCGTTTGCAAATTGATTAGTATAATTGTTTAAAGAATCTGTTAATGAATTAATCATAGAATTAACATTATTTATAGATGTTAGCACTCCTTCAGCAAGTGATTTACTTTCATTTAGCGAAGTAAGTTCTCTATCAATTTCAGATATACCAGAATTAATTTGATTAATTCCATTTTCTGCTTCTTGTTTTTTTGCATTATACAAATTTTCAGCATCAGTAATTGCAATTCTTGCTTCAGCAAGTCTTGTTTCATTACTTGATATTTCTGCATCAGCATTTGCAAATTCAACAGTAGCAGTATCTTTGGCTTCTTGCAACTGTTTTTCACTATCTTTAATTTTTTTCTCTCCATCAGATATTTTTATTTTCGCGTTTTTTATTTCTTTTTCAGCATCTGCTAATTGCTTTTCAGCATCATTTTTTTTATCATTTAACTCTTTTTCACTATCTGCGAGTTTTGTATTTGCCTCATCTACAAGTTCATTATATCTTGCTTTTTGTCTTTTTTCTTTTATATTTTCAATATTCTCTTTGGTATTTTTAATTAATTCATTATATTCATCACTTACCGTGCTTAATTCATATGCACCTTTTACTTTTATATCTATTTCAGTATATATATCTGAAGAAATATTTTCTTTATTAACATAAATATAATAATTAACTTTACCTGTTCCAAGCGTTGTAGTGCCTCTATCTCTTGAAATATATATAGGGCTTTTAGTTATTCCAACAACTTTTAGTTTGGGATTTATTATATTAGATTCTTCATCAGATTTAAGTTCTTCCCTTATTTCAATTTCATCACCTATATTAATATTCTCATATTCATTCATATAGTATTCTATTAAACATTCATTAGCATTTTCTGGAAGCTTACCTTCTACCAAATCTGGCTGATTCACTTCTTTTTCGTATTCTAATAGTTTTACAACATTCTCTTCTTCGTTAATTTTTAAAAAAACATCTTTGCTAAATAATCCATAAGCTTTTTCTATACCTTCTAATTTTGATATTTCTTCTACATCATCTGCATTAAGTCCTAATGTTGATACTATATTTATATCGAAAACATTCAGATTATCAAAATACTTATCAATAGTTTTTTTCATATCTGGACTTGTTGCTCGAACTCCAGCAAAAAATCCTACTCCAAGAAAAGCCATTAATACTATTGAAATAAATCTCTTATATGTTTTTTTTATTTGTTTTAAACTATCTTTAAGTAAAGCTTTTTTCATTATTTATCCTTTTTTATATTATTTTATTGTAAGAAGTATATCAAATAATTGTTAATACTTCAATAAATATAATTTATTAATTTTTCCATAAATTACATATAAATTTATATTGACTAAAATTACAATTAGATAATATAATAAATTTAGAAATATTGTTGGAGGCTAAATATATGTACAGTGAAAAACATTTTAGAAATCATATTCTATGCATAAAAATTAAAAGAGTTTTTTTTATGCTTATATTTACAATAATTGGATGTTTAATTGGTGTCGTTTCCAGTTCTTATATTGTTGATATTTTACTATTTGATTGGAATTTAAAACCAATAATTATTGCAGGCTCTACAATTATCTTTTTTATCATTTCTTTGCTTATTACTTCAAATTCTAGTAGATATATTCAAGATTGTTTGTGGAAAATTGAAACTATGCATACTCTAAATGATTTATCAGATAAGCTTGATAGTATTAAATCTTTAGAAAATACTTCAAAAGATGTTTCAGGTTATAATAATATAAAAGAAAATGAAAAATCTATTTTGCAAACCTCTTATAACTCAAATAATAATAAGAAGAAAAAGAAAAATAGGAAGAAAAATAAAGGAAAATCAAAGAAAAAATAATACATAAATTAAATCTAATAATAGTTGTAAAGAGCCACTTTTTAAAAAGTGACTCTTTATATATTTATATTAATATCCTGGTTTTTCTAATAATCTAAACATATTTTTCTTATATTCTTCAACACCTGGCTGATTAAATGGATTTACTTCTAAAATTGATCCAGACATAGCTACACTCTTTTCAAAAAAATAAATTAATTCACCTATATTTTCTTCATCTAATCTATCAATTTCAATTAAAAAGTTTGGAACATTTCCTGTAACATGTGCTTCTATTGTACCTTCCATAGCTTTACTATTAATATATCCTAAAGATTTTCCAACAAGATAATTTAGTCCATCCAAATTTTGATCATCTGTTTGAACTTTGATTTCAGAACTATTATTATTAATTTTTAAGACAGTTTCCATTAAATCTCTTTTGCCATCTTGAATATATTGTCCTAATGAATGTAAGTCTGTTGTTAAATCGACACCAGCAGGAAAAATACCTTTTAAGTCCTTTCCTTCACTTTCTCCATATAGTTGCTTCCACCATTCTGTAAAGTAATGAAGTTTTGGTTCATAGTTAGCTAAAACTTCTATTACTTTTCCAGAATTATATAATAAGTTTCTAGCAACAGCATATTTATAGCAATCATTATTTTTAAGATCTGAATTAGAATATTTTTCCTGAGCTTTTCTTGCACCACTCATTAATCTATCTATATCAATTCCGCTTGTCGCAATTGGTAGCAATCCTACCGCAGTAAGCACTGAAAATCTTCCTCCAACATTATCTGGAATTACAAAAGTTTCATATCCTTCTTCATTAGATAAAGTTTTTAGCGCACCTCTTTTTTTATCTGTTGTAACATATATTCTCTTTCTAGCTTCTTCAACTCCATATTTTGTTTCTAAAACTTCTCTAAAAATTCTAAATGCAATTGCAGGTTCAGTAGTTGTTCCAGATTTTGAAATTACATTTATCGAAATATCCTTATTTTCTATATATTCTAACAAATCATTCATATATACAGGACTTAAGTTATTTCCAGCATAAAATATTTGTGGCACTTTTCTTTTACTATCATCCATCAAATTATGGAAACTATGTGTTAATGAATCTATAACAGCTCTAGCACCTAAATATGATCCACCAATTCCAATAACTATTAATGCATCTGAATCATTTTGTATTTTCTTAGCTGCTTTTTTTATTCTTTCAAATTCTTCTTTATCATAATTTGTTGGAAGTTCTATCCATCCCAAAAATTCTTTTTCATCATTAGCCTTACTATGAAGTACTTCGTGAATAGCTAAAACCTCATCACTATATTCTTCAATAGTACTTTCACTAATGCTTGAATTATCTAAATTAAATTTAATCATTTTATTTACCTCCTAATCAGACAGTGGGACTTAGGTTCTTGTCTATTTTCTTTAATATTATCATAACTCATATTTGTAATCAAGTCATTTTTATATACTACTCTTTTATAATTTACACAATTTTCATATTAGAACCTAAGCCCCACTGTCTGCTACTTGCCATTTATAAATTTTGATGTTAAAATATAATTAATTTTTAAAAATAAGCAAACAAGAACCTAAGTTCTACTGTCTGATTGGAGGAAAAAATGGCATTTGATGGTTTTATTACAAAAGCTATAATTACAGAATTGAATAATGAAATAATCGGAGCTAAAGTAAACAAGATTAACCAACCAAATAAAAATGAAATATATATTTTTTTATATAATGAAGGGAAAAATCATACACTTAATATCTCAACTAATCCTGACTTTTGCAGAATATGTTTAACAAATTATTCTAAATCAAATCCACAAAACGCATTTAATTTTTGTATGCTTCTTAGAAAATATTTAAATAGTTCAAAAATAATTAAAATATCTAATTATGATTTGGAAAGAACAATTGAAATAAAATTTGAATGTTACAATGAACTAAATGATTTGGTAATTAGGAAATTATTTATTGAAATTATGAGTAGACAAAGTAACATTATTCTAACTAATGAAAATAATATTATAATTGATACATTAAAACATTTCGATAATAATAGAGAACTTCTTCCTGCTCATGAATATACTTTTACTCCAATTAACAAAAAAAGTTTTATAGATATTAAAAGTTATGAAGAATATCAAAAATTAGTTCAAAATTCAAGCGAACTTTCACTTACAAAAAAATTAACTTCTCTTTTTATAGGTTTTAGTCGTCCTTTAATAAAAGAAATGCTATCAACCTTATATATAAATGAAAATGAATACTCTCTCGAAGAACTTAAATCAACATATGAATACTTAAAAAAAATAACTAATTCTTTTGGTACCAATAATATTGTTTGTAAAAAAATAAATTCAAATGACTATACTCTAATTTTAAACAATAGAAATATAAATAATGAGACTAATTTATTAACACATTCTATAAACAAATTTATTGATGATTTTTATTTTGACAAAGAGCAGTATAATAACTTTATTAATTCAAGAAATAATCTTTTAAAAATTGTTTCAAATTCATTAAAAAAAATATATAAAAAACTTGAAAACATAAATCAAAAATTAAAAGAGTGTGATGAAAAAGATAAATTTAGACTATATGGTGAAATTTTAACTGCGAACTTATATAAAATTGATAGTAATCAAAATAAATCAGAAATTATCTTAGAAAATTATTACGATAATTACAATCTTATAAAAATACCTCTAGATAGCAAAGTTTCTATTCAAAAAAATATAAAAAAATATTTTAAAAAATATAACAAACTAAAAAATGCTTTATCTATTGTGTCTGAGCAAAAAAAAGAAGCTGAAAAAGATTTAGATTATATAGAAAGTATTATTTATAATTTAAGTAATGCTAAGAATCTTAATGATTTAAATGAAGTATATGAAGAAATATCTGAAAACATAACAATAAAAAAAGAAGTAACTCAAAAAAATCAACACACATTAAAAAAAGCCCAAAAGCCTTCAAATTCTTTAACTATTGAGTTTACAATTATCGATGGTTATACTATTTATATAGGTAAAAATAATTTACAAAATGATTACTTAAGTCAAAAATTTGCAAGCCCAAATGACATATGGTTCCATGCTCAAAAAATCCATGGAAGTCATGTACTTATTAAAAATCCAGATAATATAGAAATTGATGAAATCCCAGAAAATGTACTATTTAATGCTGCAAAAATTGCTAAAGAAAATTCTAAAGCATCTAATAGTTTAAATGTTTCAATTGATTATTGTTATGCTAAATTCGTAAAAAAAGCATCTGGTTCAAAACCAGGAATGGTAAATTATACTAATTTTAAAACTATTATAGTAAAATAATAACGGATAGAATCAATTCTATCCGTTATTTTATTTGAATAACTAATTTTCTCCTCTTACTAATTTGAATGTTTCTTTTGCTATCATATATTCTTCATTTGTAGGGACAATATATATTTTCACTTTTGATAAATCACTTGAAATACACTTCTCTTTTCCTTTTATTTTGTTCTTTTCTAAATCTAATATAACACCAAAAGGTTCCAAATATTTACATATTCTCTCTCTTGTTTCTATACCATTTTCGCCAACTCCTCCGGCAAATGTTAGTACATCTAACCCACCAAGTGTAATCATATAACTTCCAATATATTGTGCTATTTTATAAGCTTGACTTTCTAATGTTAAAATAGATCTTTGATCTCCCATATTATATCCATCTTCTATATCTTTATAGTCAATAGAAACACCTGAAACTCCCCATGCTCCTGATTGCTTATTTAATATTTCTTCAATATCTTCTGGACCCAAATTATCTTTTTTCATTATATAAGGAATAATAGCTGGATCTATGTCACCACATCTTGTAGCCATAGGAATACCTGCAAGTGGTGTTAATCCCATAGATGTATCAACAGAAACACCATTTTTGATAGCACAAACAGATGCTCCTTGACCTAAATGACAGTTTATAATTTTTAAATCATTTCTTTTTTCAATTTCAGCAATTCTTTCTGCAACATATTTATGACTTGTTCCATGAAATCCATATTTTCTAATTTTGTAACTAGTATAATATCTATATGGAATTTGATATATATATGCTTTAGATGGCATAGTTTGATGAAAAGCTGTATCAAATACAGCAACCATTGGAACATCAGGTAAAATGTTTTTAGACGCTTTTATTCCAGCTACAGCAGAAGGATTATGAAGTGGAGCAAGATCTGTACATTTTTCAATTTCAGAAATAACTTCTTCATCTATTACTACTGAATTCTTAAATAACTCTCCTCCATGAACTATTCTATGACCAACTGCTCCGATCTCAGACAAATCATTTATTAAATTGTTTTCTTTTCTTTGAAGTACTTCAAGCACAAATGAAATAGCTTCATCATAATCTCTAGCAATATGTAAAATGTCTTCTTTTTTGCCTCCGATATTCAATTTTAAAGTAGTTTTCATTCCACCTATTCTTTCAAAATTTCCTTTTGCTAATAATTCATTTTTTTCCATATCTATAAATTGAAATTTAAGTGAAGAACTTCCACAATTTAGAACTAATATTTTCATTTTCATTCCTCTCTTTTGGTTATATATTTTTTTCATCAAACATTTTAACATAAAAGAATTTATCAAACAATATAAATATAATAAATTTATTTACTAAAGGCTAGTTATAATTAATTTTTGAAAAATAATGCGCCTAAAAAGTAATTTTTGCTTTAAAAATCTTAATTAATTTTATGGAAATAGTTCGAGCTTGCCTTGAAAGGGTGCCATAAAATTAGTTTAGATTTTAGCAAAAATTAGCTTGTACTAGCATTTTTTGAAAAAATTTAATTATATCTAGCCTTTTATATGATCAGTTTAAATATTTAACCTACATAGATTTTACAATCTCATATGTATCTTTTGCAATAATTAATTCTTCATTAGTTGGAACAACATATACTTTAACTCTAGAATCATCAGAAGATATCAACCCTTCTTTTCCTTTAAAATTATTTCTTTGATTATCAATTCTAATTCCGAAACATTCTAAATATTTACAAATTCTTTCTCTTTCTTCCATACCATTTTCACCAACACCACCCGAAAATGTTAACACATCTACACCTTGAAGTGATACTATCATTTTTCCAATATATTGTGCTATTGTATATGCACGACTCTCTAATGTTAATATAGATCTTTTATCACCTAAAGCTGCATTTCTTTCAATATCTCTAAAATCATCAGATACACCAGATACTCCCCAAGCACCTGATTCTTTGTTTAAAATTTTTAACATTTCATCTGGCTTTATATCATATAATTTCATAACTATTGGTATTATTGATGGATCAACATCACCAGATCTTGTTCCCATAGGAATACCAGCTAATGGTGTCATTCCCATAGTAGTATCTACTGAAACACCAGAATTTATTGCACAAAGTGATGCACCTGATCCTAAATGACAATTGATGTGTTTTAAATCATATCTGCCAAGGATTTCTTGTGTTCTTCCTGCAACATATCTATGGCTACATCCATGGAAACCATATTTTCTTACTTTATAATCTTTATAAAACTTATAAGGTAATTGATAAATATATGCTTTCTCAGGAATTGTTTGATGAAATGCTGTATCAAATGCAGCAACCATTGGAACATTTGGAAGTAATTGCTTGCAAGCTTCAATTCCAGCAAGACCTGCGGGATTATGAATTGGTGCTAAAGTTATACATTCTTTAATATTATCGATTACTGTATCATCAATTAAGACAGATTCTTTGTACTTTTCTCCACCATGAACTATTCTATGCCCTACTGCTCCGATTTCATCATAACTACTTATTACATTATATTCCGCACTTACAAGTAAATTTAAAATGTTTTCTATTGCTTCAACATAGTCTCTAGCCGGTTTTTCAATTACTGTTTTATTTCCTCTAACATTAAATCTAAGAGAAGATCTGTTTCCACCAATTCTTTCATAATTTCCTTTCATTATTCTTTCATTTTTTTCCATATCTAACAATTGACATTTAAGTGATGAACTTCCACAATTTAATACCAATACTTTCATATTTTTTCCTCCATTTATTATTTCAATTATTCCAATATTTATATAAAAACATAAAAAGCAGAGCAGCAAAATTTAAATCTTATTGCCACACTGCTTAAATATTAAATATTTTCTACAATAGATTTAGTATCTCTAGCTATAGCCATTTCTTCATCTGTAGGAATAATATATACAGTAACCTTTGAATCACTACTTGATATCTTCTTTTCTTCGCTTCTTATATTATTAGCATCCAAATCAAGTTTTACACCCATCCACTCAAGATTTTCACATATTTTTTTTCTAATATTTATTTGATTTTCTCCAATTCCACCTGTAAAAACTATTGCATCTATACCATTCATTGAAACAGCATATTTTGCTATAAATTGAGCAATTGTTTTTGTAAATAAATCAATAGCAAGCTTAGCTTTAGGATTATCAGGTTCATATGAAGCTAATTCAATCTCTCTAAAATCTGGATTTAATCCTGTTATACCATATAACCCTGATTTTTTATTCAATACAGAAATAACTTCTTTTGCAGTCAAGTTTTCCCTATCCATTATTTCAGTTACAACAGATGGATCTAAGTCACCAGAACGAGTAACCATTGGAATTCCACTAATTGGAGAAAGTCCCATTGATGTATCTACTGATTTTCCACCTTTTACAGCACAAATTGATGCTCCTTGTCCTAAATGGCATGTTACTATTTTTAAGTTTTCATCATTTTTTCTATTTAATATTTCTGCACATCTACTTGATACAAATTTATGTGATGTACCATGAAATCCATATTTTCTTATTCGATATTTTTCATAAAATTCATATGGTATTGGATATATATAATTTTCTTTAGGCATAGTTTGATGAAATGCTGTATCAAATACCGCAACCATTGGAACGCCCGGCATTGCTTTTTGACAAGCTCTTATTCCCAAAACAACAGCAGGATTATGTAATGGAGCAAGTGGAATAAGCTCTTCCATTTTTTCTATAACATCATCTGTTACTAATACAGATTTATTAAATAATTCTCCACCATGAACTGCTCTATGTCCTACTGCATTAATTTCTTTCAAATCTTTTATTACCCCATAATCTTTATGAACTAATTGTTCAAGAACAATTTTTAATGCTTCCTCATGATTCATTACAGGTATTTTAATAACATATTTTTCTGGTGCAACTTTATGAGTTACAAATGATTCTTGCTCACCTATTCTTTCAAAATTTCCCTTTGCTAATAATTTTTCATTATCCATATCAATTAATTGATATTTAAGTGATGAACTCCCGCAGTTTACTACTAAGATTTTCATTAATTTCCTCCTTTTTCTATATAAAATGACTTAATAAATATATTATAAAATTTAGTATCACAAAATTAGATAATACATAAGTTATAACAATTATCATTTTTGTACTATACTTTACTAGTCTACCACTTGAAAGTATCCTTTTTTTAATAAATATAAAATAAACTAATAATTGAATTATAATTACTATTATTCCAATAATAAACCTCATTACTTCATTATTCAATCCTTGAGTATATTGAAATAAAACACTATTATATCGTAAGTAAAAATATGAAATATTAATTATAATAGAATATAATACAACATTTTGCAATTCATTATTAATTTTAAAAATAATTTCATTATATTCTTTTTCTTGTGAATTAATGTGTTTTAATTTACAAATATCTGAAATACTACAAATTAAATTATATATCATAAATAGTATTCCCATTATAAGCATTGAATTAAATAATAAATATATAAAAAGAAAAATCCTTGCAAAATATTTTGCATTATTTAATTTAATATAAAATTCTTGTGTCTTATAAATATATTCTTGCGATTCGTTATTTAATTTTTTCTTTTTAAATAATATTTGTATTGCCGAAAACAAATTGGTAAAACAAAATGTTAATATTAAAATTCCTATAATAAACCATATAAACAATAATACTCTATCAATATACATTTGAAACTTATCAGAAATATTTTTTATAATTGGTTCATAAGCAAATTTAATAACTAGTACAAATATTAATAAATCAATTATTACCAGTTCTCTTCTACTCAATTTAAATTTTTTCATTAGAGTATTTCTTATCCTTTCTGTTGTGCTTGTACGGCTGTAATAGCAATTACACCTGCAACATCTTCTGCTGAACATCCCCTTGATAAATCATTTACAGGTTTAGCTATTCCTTGGCAAAGTGGTCCATATGCTTCTGCTTTTGCTAATCTTTGAACTAATTTATATCCAATATTTCCTGCATCTAAATCTGGGAATATTAATGTATTTGCATTACCCGCAATATTACTATCTGGTGCTTTACTTTTTGCAACTTCTGGTACAATAGCTGCGTCTAACTGTAATTCTCCATCAATCTTTAATTCTGGGAACAAATCTTTAGCTATATTTGTAGCATTTATAACCTTTTCAGTAAGTTCAGATTTTGCACTTCCTTTTGTAGAATAAGAAAGCATTGCAACTTTAGCTTCCTTGCCTACTAATTTTTCAAAACTCTCACTAGATGATTTTGCAATATATGCCAGTTCTTCTGCAGTAGGATTTTGATTTAATCCAGAATCTCCAAAAATGAATACACCGTTTTCACCATATTCGCAATTTGGAACAACCATTAAGAAAAATGCCGAAACAAGTTTGGTTCCTGGAGCAGTTTTCAAAATTTGAAGTGCAGGTCTTAAAGTATCTGATGTTGAATGAATAGCTCCAGATACTAATCCATCAGCTTCTTCTAATTTTACCATCATCATTCCATAATAAACTTCATTTTTTATTAGTTCTCTTGCATTTTCAATAGTCATTCCTTTTTCTTTTCTCAATTCATATAATTTTTCAGCATAAAACTCTTTTTTTTCTGAATTATTTGGATCTATAATTATAGCAGTTGAAATATCTAAATTATTTTCATTTGCTTTGTTAATAATGTTTTCCCTATTTCCTAATAATACAATATTTGCATAATTTTCTTTTAATGCAATATTGGCTGCTTCTAATATTCTAATGTCAGTTGCTTCTGGTAATACTATAGTTTTAATTTCTAATTTAGCTTTTTCTTTAATTTCTTCAATAAAGTTCATTTCACAATCTCCCTATATAATTTATTTATTATAATTATCACAATAATTATTTACAGGACAATTATCACATTTAGGATTTCTTGCTGTACAAATTTTTCTACCATGCCATACTAGTAAGTGATTTACATCATAATAATATTCTTTAGGAATTATATTCAATAAATCTTTCTCAATTTTTTCAGGATCTGTTTCTTTAGAAAAACCAATTTTATTAGATATTCTCTTGGCATGTGTATCAACAGCAATTCCTTGTGGATTATGAAAAGCTTCTAACATAATAACATTAGCACTTTTTCTCCCAATTCCTGGAAGCATTTGAAGATCATTCATATTATCTGGAACTATCCCATTGTATTCTTCTAATAATTTTTGACAACATGCTTTTACATTTTTAGCTTTGTTCTTATAAAATCCACAAGGATGTATAATTTGCTCTAATTCTTTTATATCAATTTCAGCCATTTTTTTTGGTGAATTATATATTTTAAAAAGATTTGGTGTTGTTTTATTAACTCTTTCATCAGTACATTGAGCAGAAAGCATTACAGCTATTGTAATTTCAAAAGGGTTACTAAAATCCAAACTACATTTTGCATCCGGATAATATTCTTTTAATATATTTATAATTTTTACTGCTTCTTTTTTGTTTTTCATTTTACACCACTTTTGATATATAATTATTGTTTATTATCTTCACTCTCATTATTTGAATTATTTACATCATTATTATCAGTTGAAATAATAGAATTTTCATTACTATTTCCTATTTTTTCTTCTTTCTTTTTATTTCTAAAGAATATCCAATTTACCATTGTTCCTAGTCCATATAGTAAAATACCAAATGATAACAATGAACCAATAATTTTTATTTCTTCAAATGATTTTAATAATGCAACAACTACATATATTGCTATTGCAATAAGTGCAACAATAACTTTTAATTTTCTTTTACTATTTGATTTTAATTTAAACATTTGAGCAATTTCTATACATGCAACAGGCTCTGCAACAAAAACAGTTATGATATAAATTAATACTAATAATATTCCTAAAGGAATTCCAACTAAAGACACAAATAATATAATAAAAGCTATAATACATAAAACTATATATATAAGTCCCTTTATAATATCTATAAAAACATCATTCATTTGCTTATTTGTATAGAAAATACTTTTATTGTCTTCAGTTGTTTTATTAATGCTAAAATTATCTTTCCTTAAAAGCACAATTACAAAAATAATAATTATTGCTGTACAAATTTTCCACATCTCAAAAAAACTTTTTATTATTTTTGTTGTTTCTTTAATGCTTGATTCTATATCACTACTATCAACAGTTTCAATTTTCTCGATATCTTCAATAATTGAGTTCTCGCCTTTATTCAAATTACCGGTATATGTAAGTTTTCCATATATTTGTCCATCCATATTTATAGAACTTGATAATATTTTAGCATTTCTATATATAATAACATCTTCATCTATGTTTACTTTATCAGCTAAAAAGTATGCATCAGTTAAATCAGAATCTTTAACGTTTATTGAATTTGCCATTATATATGATGACATAGATATATATGAATTAATATTTACTGTATTGGCAATTATAAAAACATTACCATTTATTTCTTCAGAATTAATATTAACAGTATTACCTATAAGATATACATTTCCATCAGTATATCCATCAATATTAATAGTATCATTTATAATAAAAACGTCATCATTATTTTCATCATCGTAATAATCACTATATTCGTCAGTAAGATATGGAATATCATCTTCTATGTATTTAAATTCATCCGGTAATTCTGGTATTTCATCATCTTCTATTATCTCGTCAATATTATCAGTAGTATTTAAATCTACATCCTCTATGGTATTTAACTCTGCACTTAAATTTGCTTGATTTGCTGCACTATTTACAGCATTATCACTTGAAGTTGCAAATACCAAATTGGATATAACTAATGTAAAAAGAATAGCAAAACTAAGTATTTTAATTTTTTTCTTCATTATATACCTCCATTTTAGAATTAATTTATATTTTAAAAATTTAATAACATGTTTTAATACTTTTTACTGTTTCAAAATAATTTTCTGAATTAAGTAAATAAGTTCCAATAACCAAAATATTTGCACCTGCTTTAATAACATCTTTAGCATTTTCTCCATTTATTCCACCGTCTGCCTCAATGTCTATATCAATTTTCTTCTCATTAATATATTCTCTCAAATTCTTAATTTTTTGTATAGTTTTTGGAATTAAAGACTGCCCACCTTTACCTGGAATAACAGTCATAACTAAAACCATATGAATCATACCCAAATACTTTTTAATCTCATCTATATTTGTATCAGGACTAATAGCTATTCCAACTTTAGTACCCCTTTCTTTTATTTTTTTTATTAATTTCAATGTTCTATCTTCATCTTTACTAGATTCAATATGAAATGTAATAATTCTGGGACTTAAGCTTAAATATTCTTCTACAAACTCTTCAATGTTATTGACCATCAAATGAACATCTATTCCCAGATTACTAATATGTGAAGTTAGCAAAGCATAATCCTTCATAAGATCAACATTATTATTTTCAACAAATTGGCCGTCCATAACATCTATATGAAAACAGTCTATTTTTGAAACTTCTAAATCATATATCTTTCTATTTGCATTTTCTTTATTTAAATTTAATAGTGATGCTGATATTTCTACCATTTTATAATCTCCTATTCAACATTTATAGTTTGATCACCTTTATTAAAGTCTATTGTCTGAGTATATTTTGTAACATCATTAATTTTAACTTTTAATTCTTTTACACCAGATGTAGTAAATGATTTAGTAATATCAGTTCTTGTCATTAAATAAGATTCTCTTAGTATAGTATCTTCACCTACTTCAATTACAACTGTAGCTTTTTCAACTTCAGGAATAGTAGTAGTATTGGTTACAACAGTATTACCGTTTTCATCAATAGTATTTGTATATGTAGTAACAGGTTTTGGCTCTGTATAATTCATAACTGATTTCAAATTTACATTAACTACAAGTGTAGATTTTATTGGTTGCTTATTTATAACTATATCTACTGAAGTTCCTTCCTTAACAATCTTTCCAGCAGTAACACTTTGAGATGTAACTACACCATCAGACTTTGATGGATTTTCCTCATAAGAAACATTAACTACTAAATTTAGAGCACTCAATGTTTGTCTTGCAGCTTCTTCTGTACTATTAATTACACTTGGTACTGTAACATCTTTATATGCACTTCCTTTGCTTACAGTTAATTTTATTTCTGTAGCAGCAGTAATTTCTAATCCTTCTTCTGGTTCAACAGATATTACAATTCCAGCTTCTACTTTTTCGTCATTTACTTCAATTACTTGATATTTTAAGTCTAATTCATCTAGTTCTTTTTTTACATCTTCAACCTTCTTACCTACCATTTTTTTAGGTAGTATTACCATTTTTTTTCCTTTACTAACAGTTATAGTAATCTCTTGAGTTAAATTATACCTAAAATTAGATTTGAATTCAGGGGTTTGACTTATTACATATCCTTCTTCTACATCATCACTATACTCTTCTTCAACTTTAACATTTTCAAATCCGGCATCTTTTAATAATTTCAATGCTTCTTCTTTAGTCACTCTTTTTTCTTCATTTACACCAGAAACATTAGGTATTTCTTCTTGATCTGGTCGAGAGCCATTTAATATAGCGACAGTTGAAAACATTGCAATAACAAATAGAATAATTGCAATTAAAACAATTATTAATACTTTTACCCATTTGTGTTCATCTAAAAATTCAAAAAACTTATTATTATCTTTCTTTTCTCCATTATTAGAATTATCATTATTGGTAGGTACTCTTCTAGTATTGTTTTTTTCTAGTTCATATATTGTAGGAATTTTTTGTGTAGGTGAATCATCATTTTTCTCTTTTATATATACAAAATCACCAGAAGGGTTCTTAAGAGCCATAGATAAATCTTTAAGCATTTCAGTTGCATTTTGATATCTTTGATTTGGATCTTTTTGCATGGCTTTTAATATTATCCTATTAACACTTATAGGAATGTTTGGATTATACTTTATTGGTTCAACAGGTTCTTCTTGAACTTGCTTTAAAGCTACTGAAACCGGTGTATCAGCATCAAATGGAACTCTACCAGTTAACATTTCATACATAACAATTCCAAGTGAATATATATCTGATTTGGCATCTGTATATCCACCACGAGCATGTTCTGGTGAAAAATAATGTACAGAACCAATTGTTGACCCAAATGCAGTTATTGTCGAATTTGAAACAGCTTTTGCTATTCCAAAGTCTGTAACTTTTGCAATTCCATCTTCAGTAATAATTATATTATGAGGTTTAATGTCTCTATGTATTATATTATTTTTATGTGCAGTTTCCAAAGCTGAAGCAATTTGTGCTGCAACATTTACAGACCATTTCCATGAAAGAATTCCGTCTTCATTTATTATTTCTTTTAAAGTTTTTCCTTGTATTAGTTCCATTACAATATAATATAAATTATCTTCATTACAAACATCGAATATTTGTACAATATTAGGATGAGTTAAACTCGCTGCCGCCTGAGCTTCAGAATTAAACTTTTTTATAAATTCACTATCTGTAGTAAATTCGTCTTTTAAAAACTTAATAGCATCAAATCTATTTAAAACATGGTCTTTTGCTCTATAAACAGTGGCCATTCCACCATTTCCTATTTTTTCTAAAATTTCATACCTATTATTTAACATTTTTCCTATAAGATTCATACCTTTATTCTTCCTTTCCAAAGGCTAAAAATTTTTCTCTAGTTATTTATATTTGTTTCATTAATATTATCAGATTCTTGATTAATATCAATATTATCTATAATTATAGCTGTTATATTATCATATCCTCCCAAATCATTTGCATTATTAATGAGTGCATCAACTGGGTTATCAGGATTTGTTAATAGTAAATTGTATATTTCATTATCTCTTAACATATTTGTTAATCCATCAGAACACATAAGAAGGATATCGTCTTTTAAAAAACCTTTACAAATAACATCTGGTTCTACTAATGAATTACATCCTAATGCTTTAATAAGCATATTCTTTTTGGGATGATTATAGGCTTCTTCTTTAGTAATAGTACCTTCTCTTACAAGTTTTTCTACATAACTATGATCTGTTGTTAACTTTCTAATAATATTTTTCCTTATTCTATAAACTCTACTATCACCTACATGTCCAATAAAAACTTTATTATTATATACTAAACACACATCAAGCGTTGTTCCCATATCATGAAGTTCTTCATCTTCTTGAGATTTTTCATATACAATAATATTAGCATATTCAATACTATCTTGTAATAACCTAAGCAAACTTTCTCTATCTTTTTTTGTATTTTTAAAATTATTAACAATAAAGTTACGAACATTTGCTATTGCAAGAGAACTAGCTATTTCTCCACCTTTATAGCCACCCATGCCATCTGCTAATATATATAATTTTATGTCATCTTTTTCCAAGTCCGAAACATAATAACTATCTTGATTCATATCTCGGAGCTTTCCTATATCTGATTTTGCTAAAATTCTCACGTTTATCACCTCATAAACTATTTGTAATACTAAACTCTCTTATTTATTTTTTAAATGTTGTCTTCTAAGTTGACCACAGGCAGCAGAAATATCAGAACCAAGTTCTCTTCTTATCGTTGCAACAATTCCATGATCATTTAAATAATCTCTAAATTTTATTATATTTTCATTTGTACTTTTTTTATAGTTTCCATTTTCAATTTGATTTATTGGAATTAAATTCACATGTGCTAACATTCCATCTAATAGTTTTACCAATTCTTTAGCATCATCTAAATTATCATTATTATCTTTAGCAAGAGCATATTCAAAAGAAATTCTTTTATTTGTTTTTTGAATATAATATTTACAAGCTTTTATAAGTTCTTTAATTGGATAAGCATCATTTACAGGCATCATTGAACTTCTTGTCTTATTATTACTACTATGTAATGAAATAGATAATGTACACTGAAGCTTTTTATCAGCTAATTCATATATTTTAGGAACAATTCCACTTGTTGAAATACTAATATGTCTTGCACCAATATTTAAGCCTTTAGGATTATTTATTATTTGTATAGATTTCATTACATTTTCAAAATTATCTAATGGCTCTCCTATTCCCATAAATACTATATTTGAAATTCTTAAATTCAAATCCCTTTCAATAGCTAAAACTTGTTCCACAATTTCACCAGAAGTTAAATTTCTAGAAAAAGGAATTCCAGTTGATGCACAAAATTTACAACCCATCTTACAACCTATTTGACTAGATACACAAATAGTATATCCATGATGATAACTCATAAGAACAGTTTCAATAAGATTTCCTTCATCACCCACATCAAACAAATACTTTTTTGTTCCATCAATAGATTCTAATTTATTTACTATTTTAAAATTCCTTAAATCATAATTATCATTAAGTTTCTTTCTAAGTTCTAAAGATAGATTTGTCATATCATCAAATGAATTTACTTTATCTTGATAAATCCATTTAAAAATTTGTTCAGCTCTAAATGGTTTTTCATTTATGCTTTTTAATTCTTCTTTTAAATCATCTAAATTATAGTTTTTTATACTCTTTTTCAAATAATCCTCCTAATTATACAATTTTTGTTATATCATATAATTGTTTTTTTTACAAGATATTTTGAAAACAAAAAAAGATAATATCGTTTTAATCAAATATTATCTTTTTTAAATATCTACTCATATTTTTCATCTACCTGTATAACCATCCGTAGAATCATCTGGTAATTTATTTATTCCTCCAATTCTATTTGATATATTGTTTTTTGTTAAACTTCTAATAACTTCTCTTAGTCTTTCAACTTCACTACTTAAAGCCATAATTTGCTTTTGTTCTTCAGTTAATGGTGTAATGGTTGTAGATTTACTAAGAGATTTAATCTGTCTAAAATCCCCCATAATACTAGGAGCATATATATGATTTTTTAGTGACCTACTTATAATATTCCATATTGTAGGAAATTCACCCTCAGCTAATCTTTTCTTAGCATCATTTAGTTCAGAAGTTGTACATATTGGGAATCTGCCTTCTCCATTTTCAGAAACTTCTGCAAGAACATTTTCATTTTCTCCATCAACTATACTATAAATAATTCTGTAATTACCAGGTGATTTACTAAAATCAAATGTAATTTGAGCATTTTTGTATTTTAGAGCATACTTTTGGTACTGTGAAAATCCATATTCAATTGTATGATACCCTATTAGTTTCACGTAATTTTTGGCAGTCTTAGGAATAAACTCAAGAATTTTCACATCATATTCTTCCCCTGAAACCTCTTTAGGGCAGAACCTAATTCTAGCATTATTTTCACTTTGATAGGCTCCATTTTTTATATTACTAAACATAGTATTTTCATTCTCAAATACTTGTCTCCAAATATTGTTATTTAAAGCATCTTGTCTTTTTTTTAATTCAGAATTCATATTATATTTATCCTTTTACTTTTTTAATATTTTTCTAATTGGTATTTCAAATAAAAGCTCTATTTTTCTGCAAATATTTAGTATGTAAAACACCATTTTTTGCAGAGAATTAATATTATTATAATTAATATGATAATACATTTTACTTTTAAATAATTGGCTCATTTTTTTATAATAATTAAATGTTTTTCCAATTGTCTGACTTTCAAAGTGAATAAATTTTTCAGAATTTAAACTTACTACACTGTATCCTATCTCTTTCATTTTTTTTGCTAATATGTCCTCTTCATAAAATAAGAAAACACTTTCATCAAAATAGTTAATTTGTTTTAGTAAATTTTTTCTAATTATAAAAAAAGCTCCTGATATTGCTTCTACTTCTAATATTTCATTTTCATAATCTCTATTAGAATATTCGCCATTTCTTAATAATTTATAAAAAACAATTTCAAGTAGTCTTGTAGAATGAATAACATCTAACCAAAAAGTTCTAACTTTCCAACTACTTCTCCTTATAGGATTATTGTCTTTATTAAACATTCTAGGTGCAATTATACCTATTTTGCTATTTTTATCTATAATTTCCAAACAATGGCTTATTGCATCTGACGAAATATCAATATCTGGATTTGAAATAATATAATAATCATATTTTTCGTTCAAATTTTCTAAATACTTTATTCCAAAATTATTTCCGTAATTATACCCACCATTTTTTTCAGCTTCTAAAACTAAAGTTTTATCATTTTCAAGAATTTTAAGTTTTTTAAAGCAATCTTTATCACTAGATTTGTTATCAACAACTACAATTCTATTAATTTCTTGATATTCAGTTATTTTTTGTACATATTTAATTGTATTCTCTGCATCATTATAATTTACAATAATAATAGCAACTTTCATTTATTTCTCCTATTTTTTTCTTAAGATTACTCCAGCATCATTTTGAAAAACTAAATCATATTTTTCTGTACTTTCATATTTTTCATCAGTATAAAGAATAAAATATTTTTTATCTTCATTATTTAAAAAGTCATCTACACTTGTTTCAACAATAGCTTTTTGAAGATCGTTTATAGATTCTCCACCAGATTCGATTTTTGAAACAACATACATCCAAGCTTTACAATTTGTATTCATTCCACCAACTAACATATTTTTTAGAGTAATATCATCTTGCTTGCCCATTTCTTCTGCAAGAAGAAGTCTATTAGAATTAACTAAACATGATGCATTAATATTGTTTATTGCTAATATATTTGTATCAAAATAAATACCTGCTAATGACTGAAGCTTTGGAGTTTCTATTAGTCCTGCAAATTTTTGTTGTACTTTGTATTCTATTCCTGAAACTGCTCCATAAACAATAATTACCCACACAGCCAAATAGGAAATTAAAGAAATTTCTAAATCCTTATTTTCATTTGTTTCGCTCATAATTACCACAGCAATTTCCACTACTAGTACCCATAAAACATGATAAATTTTATAATAGTAGTATGGTGAAACAAATCCTTTCCATAATCCAATAAGCTCAACTATTGTTTGAAATAATAATAAACCTAATGCTAAACTCTCATAATCTAATTTTTTATTTCTAATTTGTCTTGCAATAAATAAAACCACAAAAGGAATATAAAATAAAAAGTCTTGATAAAATGCTTTATATATCTGTCCATCAAATCCAATAGCATCAGTTAATCTGTTCTGATCAGATAATGTAAATGTTGGTATTACTAAATAACAAATTGAAAATATTGTAACTATTAATAATAAACCTGTTACAATTAATGAATTTTTTCTAAAATATTTTAAATATGTTTTTTCATCTTTTTTATCAAAATCTTTTATAAAAATGTAAATACAAATAAATGAAAAAATAGCAGGGACAAATAAACAATATGAGAATATTAATCCTATACCCATAATAATAATTAAAGGTATTACTACTTTATCACTTATTTCATGTCCATATATTTTTGCTAAATAGAATATTCCAACTATAAAAACAATTGAAATACTCAAATATGAAAAGCCATAAAGCTCACTTGTATATGGATAAGCAAAACTATACAAAATTAAAAATATTATTCCTATTATATATCCTTTTTTAGACTTAAGCTTATCAGCTATTAACATATAAAATCCCATAATATTTAGTAATAATACTAATGTTTCAAAAATTTTAAAAGTTACATATTCTTTGTATAGAGGTTTTATACTTCTTACTATGCTCATTAAAATTCCTGTGTTTATATATGCACCTGTTTGCATTGTTGTAAAATTATATCCAGTTTTATTATCTATTTTTGATAATATTTTCATATTGTCTGCAAAATTTGTTGCTGCTGAATAATGCATAGATACATCTACTGATGCATTTGCAACTGTTAAATCAAATGGTCTAATTTGAGTTTTGCACATATATCCTATAATAGCAATACATATTATAATTGCAAAAACATCTCTTTTTCTTATATCATATTTTTGAATTTCTTTATTTTTATAAATTTTAAATACAAATAATGCCGTAATAATTAAATTAACTATTGATAAAAATAATAAATTCGTTGTAATATTTAGTGATCCAAATATCATACAAATACCAATATTGTATCCAAGATATGCTATCGCTGAAAGAATAAGCCAAGATATAAGATTAATTTTATCTTTACTTTTCTTTATTAAAATAAATGTAATATATAAAAACATTACTGTAAATATATAAAAAACTCCCATAATACCACCTTTATAATTTAAAATAACCTGTCCATTTTGGCTGTTTTCTCAGCAAAACAAGACCGTCCTTAATGGTTGATTTTTGCTACAAATCCATTATCATTTTCATATAATATTTCTATTTGCTTATTATTTCTTACTTCTTCCATAAGTTTATTGTAAGCTTCTAGTCTATCTTGATGTTTTGATACAAGTTTTACAATATATTTTTTGTCAGGGTCTTTTAATGCATCTTCTACTGTATAAATGGTTGTATCTTGTATAACTTTTTCATAAGGAATTCCTGTATCTGACTTATATTCTAAAACGGCTACTGCCCAAACTCTTGGATAGTAATCCATTGTGATAAGTTCAGTATTCTCAACATTCATATCTTTTAAATTTTCTTTAGCATATCTCGCTAGTTTTAATTCATTTGCATTAAAGTTTTGTTCTAAATCTATTTGCTTTCTATGTTCACAATTTTCTATATAATACATTCCAACTAAATTTGGCAAACTATGTTTTTCAACTTCTCCTAATATATGTCCTGCTTTTATCCAAACCCAACTACAAACAAATATTCCCCATAATATCACATAAACATATGGTGCAACTCTAATTCTTTTAATTTCAAACTTTTTACATAAAAATTTTGGTAGTTTTTTAAATCCACTTAAATCTATATTATTTATTATTTCAGGTAAAACTGTAAATAAGAATAATACTAGCATAATATAAATTCTAAATATCATTTCTGCACTTACTCTTTTTACTAATAAAACTACAAATAATAAAAATAAAAGTGCTCCATCTAATCTAAATATTTTTTTATCTATATTTTCATTTACTATATCTATAATCGCAGCAAATACAGCTGTCCATAATATAAAATACATTTTTAACATATAGTATTTTGCCATGTGTCCACTCATCATTCCTATATATAAAAGAGCCGTAAATCCTACAACAAATATTGAGAAAACATCTTGATATCTTAAAGACTTTAGTTTTATTCTTTTTATAATTTCAACAAAATACATTGCTGCAAATGGTAAATATGCTATAAAGTTCACATATTTTTCTGAGTATATTGCTCCATCTATTTTAAGAGCAGAAATTAAATTTGTCTGCCCCTTTATAAAAAATGTTGGAATAAATAAATATCCTATTCCAAATGCTGTTACTATAAGTAATAATATTGTAATAATTAATGTGTTTTTACCAAAAAACTTCAAATACTTTTTTTCATCTTTATTTAGAATATCTTTTAGGAAACAATATATACAAATTGCTGAAAAAACAGCTGGTACAAATAAACAATATGAAAATGTTAAACACATCCCACATATTACAATTAAACTATAAGAAAGTTTTTTATTTATTTTGTCTTCAGAATAAACAAATTCCACAAGAGAAAGTAATAAAGTTGTAGCCATTATTCCGACAGATAAATAAGAAAATCCAAATATCCATGAATTATATGGATAGCCATATAAATAAAGTCCAAGTAAAAATAAAGATGAGATAAGTCCTCTTTTAGTTTTAATTTTGTCCATAAAAAATGCATAAAATGTTAATCCACACATAAATAATGTAATTGATTCAAACAATTGATATAAATATGCATAATCAATATTAGTAATATTATGTATAACATTCATGAATATACCATCATTTATATAAGCACCTGTTTGCATTACATTAAAATTAAAAAATGATTTATCTTCAACATTTATAAATATTTTTAAATTATCTGAATAATGTTTTGCTGCTCTATAATGTATTGCAGAATCAACAGCATAATGAGTAATGTCACCATCTGTAATATATAAATCTTTTACAAACATTACTCCGAATAGTATTAAAACAGCAGTAATACCTGCAATATCTAATTTTGAAACAGTATATTTTTGTATTTTTCTATTTTTAATAGGCTTTATAATAAAAATACATCCAACAAGTATATTAATTATACTTAATAACCATATATATAGTGTTATATTAAGAAGTCCAAATATCATCCCTATTAATATGTTATATCCATATATACTTGCTAAACCTACAATTAACCATTTAATAAAATTTAATTTGTTTTCAGATTTTTTGTAAATCATAAAAGTTGATATTAAAAAAATCATACTTAAAATATACAGTATACTTACTCCCATTTTTGCTCCTTTTATTATTATATAAATTTGTTATTTTACTATAATGAATATTATTAATTAATTCATTACAGTTCCTAGTTCAAGCTAATTCTTATAGAAATTCTAAAATAAATATTGTCAGCGCCCTCAATGATAAAACCTAGATTCCCTAACACTATTTATTTAAGAATTTCTAATGCGAATTACTTTCAAGGCGGAACTTTCATTTATTAATTAATAATATTCATTATAGTAAACTTAATTAAAGTTATATAGTTATATAGTTTAAAAGTTTTAAATTTTTTTCTTTTCTCGACTCATAATTACTTTAGTTATTATAGAATACATTATAAACTGCACAGCAAGTGTTGTTGTACAAGAAAATGTAGCACCATTAATTCCAAGATTTAATGTTCTAACTAATGTAGTTGAACCTAAAAATGCAACTATCATAGAAATTAAATAAACGACAAATTGTACAAAAGTATGTCTAATTGTAGTTAAAGTTACTAAGTTCACATATGAAATTGCATAAAAAATATATGATCCTATAATTACACAAAGGTTCATTCTGTATGGTTTTAAATCAAGTCCATAAACTAATCCTAATACTTCAGGTCCAAGTAAGAATGCTGCAAGTACAGCAAATCCTCCAAATCCTATTACAACTAATTTAATTTTAAAAGTTGTTTTATTTAATTCTTCAAAGTTCTTTGCTTCATACATATCTTTTAGCTTTCCTAAAAATGGCATTACTATAAATTGTGTAAATAATGTCATAACAGTTGCTGGCATCATAATATAACCATAAATTGCTTGTATATCTTCAGTTAAAAAACCATCTATTGCATATTTAGGTGCATTTAAAATATATATCCCAGCAAATGAATTGAAAAAAACAAAAAATTCAGATTTCAAAATTGAAAAGACATTATTTAAATTCACTTTGTTCTGATTATTTATTAATTTTTTGGTTATTAATAGATAATCATATACTATTAATACTATTACATTAATTATAATTACAGAAAAACATGCTAATCTTAAATCCTTTGTTATTAAATCAACAATTAAAAATAAAGCAATCCCGTGTGAATCCTTTTAATGATAAACTCATTCCAGATTTATATAACAAATTATTTTTCTGCATTACTCCATATAAAATATCAGAAAATGCTTCAATTCCTTTAAATATTGCAAGCAGCGCAAATACTGTTGTTTTAAATCCAGAGTATCTTTTTATAATTAAAAAACAAGAAGCTCCAATTAACATTATTAAACAAGTTAATGCCCTATTTGTAATATAATCTTTATCTTTAATTTTATTTTCTATGTCAGTTACTTGACAAAGTCTTCCTGAATACATAGCTAATGTATACAGTATTGTCGCAGTAGCATATGCAATAGAAAAAATACCAGCAGTTTCTAGTCCATTTATTCTAGTAACTATAATTAAGAAGAAAAGTGAATTAAATGAATTTATACCTGTTCCTAAACTGTTCCATATAAAA
Source organism: Clostridiales bacterium UBA7001 (assembly GCA_002449785.1). Classification (GTDB taxonomy): domain Bacteria; phylum Bacillota; class Clostridia; order TANB77; family CAG-508; genus Scatovivens. The sequence continues at coordinate 4,468 of DJXP01000039.1, read as the reverse complement.
TTTTTTAAAAATTCTTTTCTTTCGTCAGTCTTTTCCATTTTATACTCCATTATTATTTTTACTTATTTTCTATAACTTTATATATTATATTTATGAAAAAAGAAAGCGTTTTGAAAGTAATTCGAATTAGAAATTTTTAATTAATTTTATGGAAAGTGTTCAATTTTATATTGGAAGGGTGCCATAAAATTAATATTAGAATTTCTATGAGAATTAGCTTGAACAAGCTTCATTTTGATATAAATATAATATATAAAGTTATAGTAAAAATAAGTATATTTAATATATTATAAAATTCCAAATAAAAAAATAATTCTAAGTGCGATTTCATCACTTATTTTTGACCTAATTCTTTTAGGATAAAAGCACTTTTTTATTGCTTTAATAATATTATATTTTTCATTAGAAAATAAATCTAATATTTTTTTATTTTCTTCTGATAAATCTTTGTAGAAAATACTTTTATAATTTAACATCTGTTGCTTTATATCTTTCATTCCATTTCCAAATAATAAATTTTTAAATCTCCAGATGATAAGTCTCATATAACCTTGACCTTCTGAAGTGGCATTTTCTTTTCTTCTTCTATATTTTACAGTTGTGATATTGTTATATGTAACATTCCCAAGTCCACTACATAATAAATATGTCCACCAATCATGAAAAAAACAAGAATCAGGCATATTATTTATAATTAAATCTCGAGTTCTATTATTAATAGTAAAAGTCATACCTTGCCCTACACAAGAAAACAGTGCTCTCAAAAAAGAATACTTTTTGTTCTTATCTCCATAGCCTAAAAAATTCATATTTTCATCATAATAATCGGAGTTTCCAAAACACATATTAGGATAGGTATCATCTAATTTATTCAATGACTCTACTGCAAGCTCTATTTTGTTTTCAATCCAAATATCATCCTGATCAGCATAAGCATAATAGTCAGCTTCAGCAAGTGAAAGAAGCTCAAAAAAGCTTTTTACAAATCCTAAATTATTACCAACATGTAACTTTATATTTGAATTATTTTTTTCGTATTCTTTTATTATATCTACAGTATTATCTTTTGAACCATCATCTCTTATTATTAATTCAATATTTTTATATGTTTGATTTAATATTGAATCTAATTGTTCTCTTATAAACTTTTCACCATTATATGTAGACATAATTACAGCTACTTTTTTATTCTCCATTAGTACTTCCTTCCAAAACTTTAAAAATATATATTCCATCTTCTTCATATAGTTTACTAAATGATGAACCAAAGCTTTCTAATGATAAATCATCAAATGATGCAATATATTTAACATGTATTTTATCTAAATCTTTATAATTAACATATAAAACAATATTATCAGCATATAATAGTTCCACATCAGATTCATCATCTGTTATAACAAAATTTATATGACAGTATCTATTGAATATTTCTCTTTTTTCTTCTGCTTTTTCTTCTCCTAAAAGATTCTTGTAAAGTTCAAAATTAGGATAAACTTGTGTTGAATTAATAGTAGGTACTCCACTTGCTAATAAATAATCATTACAATACCATCCATCATCATTAAATGCCCAAATTGCATCTGGCTCTTTGCTGGTTATTTCTTTTACTTTTTTTGAAAATGGTTTTTCGTAAAAAATATTAGCAGTACTTATTACTGGATTTACTGTAAAACCAGACATAATAGCAATAATTATTATTAATACATAACCAATTTTTCCAAATTTTTTATCATAAAAATTCATTATGCAATAAATAGCTAACAAAAATAATTCTCCTGCAAAAAGCATTTTAAATCTATCCAAATATTTAAATTCTTCTCTGTATCCAATAGTAGAATATGCTTTATATGCAATAAATATAGTAAATAATAAAGATAAATAAATTGTTAATTTCTTACTTATTAGTTTTTCCCTCATAGAATCGTAATTTCCTATAAGGTAAATTAGCATATAAATACATGCTGTTCCAAGTGGTATAGATACTCTTCCAGCAGTTGTCATGGACATCTTAGTTAAATTTGCAAGCCATGCTGGAAATCCTCTTATACACCAAATAGATAAAAATGATGTTACAATAAGCATAGGTACCCAAAAATGGAAATCTCTTTTATTCCTAAATATATACACAAACCCTAATATCAATGGTACAGGGAAAAATGATAACATACTTGAGAATTCACAAGGATTTAAGAACTCTTCTTTAGGGAAAAATATGTTGTAAAAATATGAATAAATATTTAATGCTCCCCCACCTACTTCTTGTCTATCTCCAGGATAATCTGTATTCATTTCTAAAGCTAAAGTGGCTTTTGACAAATTATACCATCTTACAAGTAATAATAACATTATTGCTAAAGTTAAAAAAATAACAAAAATATCATGTTTATTAAATCTATAATTTCCATATTTAATGTTCTTAATTAAAATCCACACTGTTAATGCTAAGAACAAATATCCAAATGAAAGTTGCCACGCTGGATAAAAAACAAATACATAAGACAGACCTGAAACTAATATTCCTAGTGCTATTAAATATTTATATTTTCTCTTATTAACATTCATGAATTTATCAAAAAGTACAACTGCAATCTGCCCCCAAATTAAAGTATCCATACAATACCACCATTGTACAGCAGCTGAAAATGTAATCATAATCATACCAAGTGCTGAGACTTTTTTATTTCTATTTGTTAATATTAAACATAATTCATATGAGCCCAAAAGCATTGCTACAAGTCTTATATACCAATAAAAGCTTAGTCCCATATTATTACCGAAAAGTATAAAACCTATTTGAAACGGTCTTCCCAAAAGTAAAATATCAAAAACAGGTGCATTAGAAACTGTAAACATATCTGTATTTGTTCCTCTTAGTACATCTGAAAAATAACTAAATGGTGTTTTACTTTCTCCCTGAGATAGCAAATATGTTGTAGAAGTTGCCCATTCATCTGTTCTTATTTTTCTAGTTACACCTAATACAGTATGAAATTTTCTATCATCATTTTGATTTTGAATTAAACCATTAAATTCTGTAATTGAAGATCCAGATAGTTTAAATATCATCACAAACAACAAAAAGGCACAAGCAAGCAAGTACCTATTTTTATGAATCCATTCATACATTTTTGATATTTTAAATACAAAATGAATTCCTATAAAAGCAATAAACATTGCTACAATAATCATTCTAACTTTTGATATATATTCTGGATGTGATATTCTAAAAGTAGTTTTTTCTAGAAAAATTGATAACATACATGATAAAACTAAAATAATAAATAATTTTAAGTAAATATAATTATCTTTATTAATAAATTTTTTAATTTTTTTAGTTATTAAACTATATATATTAACTATGCTTTTTTCCACTTTTTTATATAATTCAGATATTTTCATATTTTACCACTTAACCTCTTTTTTCATAATATCTCGAATAAATCTATTTACTTTTATATAAATAATTGGAATATGTAGTTTATAAACTAAATGAACTCCCCATATTAAAATAAATTTCATTCCTTTTGGAAAACAATGTTTTATAGAATACAATTTACTGTTTCTCCACTCTGGAAAATTTTCATTTAAATATATTGTAATCTCTTTAAGCTCTTTACTCATTTTAGCGTCTTTATCATATGATAACATAAATGCCCATGAAATTCCTAAATGAAGAAATGCCATATTACTAAGTGTATCTTTATATTCATCATATTTTCCAATTTTTTTTGAGTATTCTTTAATTACAATTAAATATTTTTTTAAATTCTCTATATCTTTTAAATTTAATGAATGAATTTGAGAACTTGATCTTAAATAGTAATGATATAAAACGTCCGGAATAAATGTAAGTTTTTTGGCTCCATCCATATAAGCTCTTATTAAAAATAATGTATCATTACACCCTCTAAATGGTAAAAATTCGCTATCTTTCACTATTTCTCTTCTATATAACTTATTCCATAAAGATGGATTGGCATAAACAATAAAATCATCATTCCAATCTACTTCTTTATTCATAGTTCCATATTGTGTCATCTCAACCGAAACTGTTTTTCCAGTATCTAAATCTACTCTATCATAGCCAGAAAATGCAATATCTGCATCATTTTCTTTTGCAGCGTTGTATAGTTTCTCTGCCCATGTTATTTCAGGTACATCATCACTATCAATAAAACCTATATATTCTCCTTTAGCTTCTTTTAAACCATAAGTTCTTGCAGACCACTCTCCGCCATTTTCTTTATGGAAAGTTTTAACTTTATTAGGATATCTTTTTTTATAATCTTCTATTATTTGTCCTGCCGAATCTTTAGAGCCATCATCAACACATAAGATTTCTATTTCTTCTAGTGTTTGATTCACTAATGCATCTAAACATCTAGGTACATATTTTTCTAAATTATAAATTGGAACCACAATAGAAACTTTTATATCACACATTATTTTTAATATTCCCCTCTCA
>DJXP01000001.1 GCA_002449785.1 Clostridiales bacterium UBA7001 | reverse complement strand
TATGAAATACCAAATTATTAACACATTTATTATTAATGCTCTTAAAATTTAATGCTTTTTTTAATATTTTAATTGTTGGTCTAAAAGTTGTTAAATTCGGAATTTCAAACTCATAGTCTATATATATAGCCTCAGTATCTTCTCTTATAAAGTAATTATTATAATAAAATTCTTTGTATTTTTCTCTATATTCTAAAAACTTTAATGAATTATCCATAATTTATATCCTTTCTTTTATTAGATATAATATTTTAAACTAAATAAAAATTGCTTATTAATAACATATTTATTTATAACATAAAAATGAATAAAAAACAATAATTATTAGATTTCTAAAAACATAATAAAAAATTATTATGTTTATAACAGTACCAAAATCCCACTTTTATGCACTCTAAAAGTATACATCATTTTCTCAGAAAATAATAATACCCTCTTACGAGGGTATTATTGCTATTAGATCGCAAATTATATTTGCGATGCATACCATTCTAACGAGCACCCGAATCCATCTCGGCTGATAGCTAGAATATAGTATGAATGTTCCAATTGCAATTACGAGCTGCAGTTGGTACATTTTCCAATAACCTGCTACAGGCATAACCATCAAGCAGGCGAGTGCCAATGCTTCTTTTACCTTTTTTTCCATTTTTCCTCTCCTCTTTTGTGCAACTCATTCTCACTAATAAGTGAGGTCATGAGCGTTAACAGTTACATCATTCTATTTAATTATAGCACAAATTTACATAAAATTCAAATGAGTAAATAAAAAAGCTAGATTTCATAGATTTCTAACTTTTTTAGTAATGGCTCCACTTCTTTACATAAGAAAAAAGTAGTAAGTTTAACTTACTACTACGCTGGTGGCTCCAAGTGGAATCGAACCACTGACACGGGGATTTTCAGTCCCCTGCTCTACCAACTGAGCTATAGAGCCATATTCAATTATATAAAAAATATCTAGTATTGAGCTAGATATTTTGGCGACCTGGAACGGGCTCGAACCGTCGACCTCCGCCGTGACAGGGCGGCATTCTAACCAACTGAACTACCAGGCCAAAAGTGGTGGTCGCTATAGGGTTCGAACCTATGACCTCCTGCTTGTAAGGCAGATGCTCTCCCAGCTGAGCTAAGCGACCAAATATTACTTTTACTGACAAGAGATATTTTACTATATAAAACTCTATTTGTCAACTAATTTTTATTATAAAAAGTGGTGGGCAGGGATGGATTCGAACCATCGTACGCTCACGCGGCCAGATTTACAGTCTGGTGCCTTTAACCACTCGACCACCTACCCATTTGTGCTTTTTCCTAAGCACGTATTTTATTATAATGTTAAATTTCCAAGTTGTCAAGACCTTTTTTAATTTTTTAACAATTATGGATTTTTTTTTGCTTAAACTATTGACATATTTTTCTTCTTCGTTTATAATTAATCTTGCGTTAAGCAATGCGCCTTTAGCTCAGTTGGTCAGAGCAACCGGCTCATAACCGGTGGGTCCAAGGTTCGAATCCTTGAAGGCGCACCATTAAAACCTTGAAATCATTAGATTTCAAGGTTTTTTGTTTTTGCGTTGGATGCTGAAAAAGGCTAAAAATGGGCATTTTTATTTTTGACGTTTTTTAACGTCTTTCAAAATCATACAGCTTTCTACAACTTTTGTGCCAAAAAGAGTGCCAAAAATTCAAGTTATAAAAAAATTGGCACCCTTTGAGAGTGCCAAACGCAAAAAATTGGCACGTAAAATTCTGTATGTCTTGATACAACTGCAATATATTTTGTGCCAACTTTTCAAAGCTATTTAATTTCAGAAAATTCATCTAAGTTATATCCTGAAATAAATTCTTCAAAACTTTCTTTTGTCGTAATTGTACAACTAACATCTTCTCTTTCAGTCTTATTTTTATTATTAGTATTAGTTCTCATATACACTATCAATTCTCTTGGTTTCTCCATGCCAAATGTATAGTAATCATTGGTAAAATTAAAAATTCCTCTTTCAATTCCTACAGTATCTTTGTTAGAAATCACTCTAGTAGTTGGATTAATAATGAATAAAAATGTCTTTAACTTTGATTCTGAAAGCATATCTCCTATAATTGGTACTATGTTAGAATTCACTTCATTTACCATTTCATCATAATTATGAAATTCTTCAAAGTAATCATATTCTAAATCTTCTACTATTCCTGTTGTATATGTTTTATTTTCTAAATCATATAAAGTATATTTTACTGGATCATCAACTACTTCTTTTCCATCAACGATATTACCCGTACTAGGAAATTCAAAAACGATATACTTTCTATTAAGTATGTCTATCATATGTTCTTTTTTTCCATCATATAACATATACTTCCATTCTAGAATATTACCAGAATCACCATGGTTATATGTATAAGCATATGATGTTGGCGGTTGTACCTTATAAAATGCTTGTATTATCTCCTTTTCTGCTTTAGTTAGCATTAGAAACTTGTATAAGCACCAAGATATATAAAGAACAATGATAATAAGTATTATTATTTTTAAGGCCTTTAAAACTAATTTACGAGGTTTTTTGTCTTTTATTTCCTTTTGAGAAGTAACTTGTTCTTCTTGCTTTCCTGTTAACTCATCAATAGAAATACTAAATAATTCACTTATTTTAATTAAATCATCTAATTTAGGTGATGTAGATCCTAGTTCCCATTTTGAAACTGTTTGTCTTGTTACTCCTAGTTTCTCACCTAACTCTTCTTGACTTAGTCCTTTTTCTTTTCTTAAATTCTGAAGTTTTTCATTAAATTTCATTCTGAATCCTTCTTTCATTTTTACTACTTTTAGTATACATTTAATCAAATAAATAATCTACCAATTTAGATTTGAAAAGTGTCAAAAAAAGTTAACAACAAAATAAAATAGTAATACTAGCACTAGTATTACTATTTTATTTTGATAATCCTAATTCATTTTTCGTTTCTTTTAACGAATATGTTTTTTGTTTTCCTTTAAATTCTTTTCTAGCTTTTTTATATACTTCTCTGTCATATTCATTTTCTATTTTCTCAAGCACTGCTGTTCTAATTAAGTCAGATATTGAAATATTATTTAATTCAGCATAGTTTCTTATTAGTTTTTCATCTTCTTCATTTAATCTTACTGAAATAGTCATATTTACCAACTCCCCTTCTACATAAATTGTACTATAACGAAATACAAAAGTCGATATTTTTAATACACTTTCTAGAAGTGTTCTAACATACTAGAACACTTTTGAAAAAGTGTTCTGTGTGAAAAAGCTCATAGCTTCTCTCAGAGTCTATGAGCTTTTTACTTTTATTATTCATCAATTTTTATCAAATCTTTATATTCTTCTAAAGGATTTTTATAGTTATCAGCTGTCATCCAATCAGAATAATTGTATGAATATCTATTCACATTAACATCTCCATATATATTTTTACCCACAACTGAATCTATTAATCCTACATCATTTAGTGTGACTGTAGTTACGAATGTTGTTGAATAATAAAACATAGTTCCATTTGGTAATACTATTCTAGTTGGATCTAGTGAACATATTATCTTATCTAAAAAATGGCTTGGAACCATATTTTCAACTATTTTAGCTGGTGCCTTTTCAAAATCTTTTAGATTAACACTTTCTTCTATATCCTTTATGTCATAATGGTCATTATTCCATTGTAATTCATACTTTTCTCCTGTTGATAAATTAAAATAACGAATAAATATTGGATATTCCCTGCTAATAATTTCTTCTTTATTGAAAGATGTGTAATATGTTTTTCCTACAATAATATCTTCATACTTATATAAATGATTTAACACCTCACCGCCTTGATTATCAAATGACATTGTCTTCATATGTGTTACTATACCATAGTTTTCTTCATCAAAACTATTTGCCACAATATTAATCTTTGTATACATTACAAATTTATATATTACTAATATAATATAAACTATTAGAAGTACTTTAATAACTTTTAATAATCTCTTTAAAAACTTTCTTTTCTTCTTTGTAGGTTCTTCTACGTTCATTTGTTCTTCTTTGGGCTTATTATTGTTTTCTTCAACTAAATCATTCAGTAAGTATTCATATGTCACATTATATTTTTCTGAGATTGTTTTTATCTTATCTATATCAGGTTTTGTTTCTCCGTTCTCCCACTTTGAAACAGCTTGTCTCGAAACGCCAATTTCTTCTCCGAATTGTTCCTGTGAAAGGCCATGTTCTTTTCTTAATTTCATTAGTTTTTCTTCAAGTTCCATCTATCCAATTCCTCTTTTCTTGTTTCTAATAATATTTTATCAAATAGTCAATTTTATTCTACCATTTTGGGCTTGAACTTTGTCAACTTTACCTTACATTTATTATATCACAACATTTTTCATATTAATGTATAGAACTATATTTATCTGGAAATTAATTTGAAGTTCTAACATACTAGAACTTCATCGAAGTTCTGTATGTTCAGGGGTTTTTCCCCCGACACCCCCTTTTAATGGATGAAATTCTTTCATCCATTTATAAAAGCTCATAGTTTCTCTCAAAATCTATGAGCTTTTTTATCCAAAGAAGTGTTTCCTCATCCTTTAAACACTTATAAATCAGTAGAGCCTACCATAAAGGCGCACCAAAAAAGAAACTATTTTTATAGTTTCTTTTTTTATATTTTTATTTATTTTATATATCCTATTATCGTTATCACTAAATCAATTATCATAACAATAATAATAACCTTAGCAATATTATTCATAATATTGGCTTTTATTTTATTATAATATTTATCCAAAAATGGATGTACTCCATATAATAAAACCATAGCTCCAAAAGCTAAAATACTACTATTTCTTAAGCTTACTCTTCCATTTATGTTTAAAATATCATAACTATAATCCCACCATCTTTTATGAAATAATAATTCCATTATAAAACTTGCAAAATACTCTATTGATGAAGCAATTATTAAAATAGCAATAAATACAATAATAGGTGTAATATTAATTTTATTAAATAATTTTATTTTCTTTTTCATTAATTTTCTCAAAATGAAAAATAAAGTTAGAACTCCAAAACCATAAATTGGAAGATATGGTCCATATAGAAAACCTCTATTTACAAAACCATTACCAATTGCAGCTTCCCAAATTACCTCATAAATCCATCCAATAAAACAATATGTTAAAAATGCTAAAACATAAAAACTAAAACTTCTTTTTTCTTCTTTTTCCATAACCATCTCCACCTTATTATAGTATTTCAATTTTTTCTCTATTTCTAATGTCTATCATAGTCCATACAATTCCAATTAAAAGTATTATAGCTTGAGACATTAAATTAATTTTTTCCATTAGATCCATATCTACTAAATTATTTATAAATAAGTATATAAAAATATATATTATTTCCGTAATTATAATAAATCCTAATCCTTTATTTTTAAATATTGCTATTGGTGCCAAACAAAACAGTATCCATAATACTCCAAAAAAAATTAAAAAATTATTATCACCTTTTATTATAGCTTCACTCGGATTATTGGGATTATAAAGTATTTTTATTGGAGTTTCTGCTTTGGGAATTATGTTGGTTTGAACATTTGATTTTATATTATATACTTCACCATTAATTTCATATGTATATATTAGATAATATAAATCTTCCGAAGAATGTTCTTTACTAATATAATAACCAATAACTTCTTCATAATTATTATATTTGGAATTCATATTTATTCCTATAAATATAAACACTAATCCAATAGCAAATACTATTAATAATATTATTATTCCTACTATTGAAAAAGGAATTACAATCTTTACATTTTCCATAATTAGACCTCTACATAAATATAGCTTTTAAATTAAACAAAAAATTATCCTATCTCTAAAAATAGATATACTAGGATAATTATTTTTATACTGTATTATATTAAAACCCAATTTAAGGTAATATTTGTGCCATTCTTCCATAAACTAAACTTACCCATGTAGATGATGCTGGACAAAATCTTGTTTTCATAGCACTAAGTGTTGGTCCATAATAAAAACTCCCACCAGGTGTTAAATATTTATTATGTAATGTTTCAGCTGCTTTTTCTAATCCCTCTTCAACTGAAGCAAATCTAATAAGTCCATTACTAGACATTAAACTTATATAATTATGAGTATTTCTATGATTACTTGCTATATTCCATCCTGATTCAGCAGATATTAAACCACAAAAAAATATTTCATTCAAACTATATTTTTCACATAAATCATATATAAGACCTGCATTTTCTTCAAAAAATCCAGATGTATCTGCTTTTACTCCAGAAATTAATGTAATGAAATCTTCTCTAGACAAACCAGTTCTTACTGTTAAATCCATATCTACTGATATTGTTACATCTTCTATTTTGGTAGTTTCAATTTGCTCAGGAGCTTCAACTACTTCTTCTACTTCAGGTACTATCTCCTCTTGAATTTGAGGTTCTTCTTGAGGCTCGTCTATACTAATTAACTCGGGATTTCTTATTCCAGAAGATCTTGCTGTTATTTTTATAGGCTCCTTTGTGGGAACTTTTTCTTCAGTTTCCATACTATGTACTGTTTGTTGTACAGGTTCTTGTTTATTTCCTGCATTACTAATTTTAACAAATGCAATTACAGCAACAATTATAACTAATAAAACAATAAGTAATGTTGAAACTTTTACTGATATTAATACTTTTCTTTCACCATTATTTAAATTATTATTTTCTTCCATATTTTTTCCTTTTCATATTTTAATTACTTGTACATTATATACATTTCCTAAAAAAAAGTCAAATATCCCAAACATTACTTATTATGCTATTTTAAGTATTTTGCATGTTAAATAGTAACATTAAACACTGCCTATTTCAGGCATTTCCAATCCATATTACAAACTGTTTAAATAATTATTATTTTTATTTAATGTTTATTTAACAAAATTAGAAACACCTTTATTTTTAGCTATTTTTATGCTATTATATTGATGGAGGTTTTATTTATGAACTCAAAAAGTATAGAAAAACTAGAATTTAATAAAATTCGTGAAATATTAAAAAATTACACTATTACATATATAGGAAAAAAACATATTAATTCACTATATCCAATGAATAACAAAAATGAAATCGAAAAATCACTTAAACAAGTTTCAAATGCATCAATTATTTTATATAGAAAAGGTTCAATTCCACTAGATGAAATTGAAGACATTACTGAACACATAAAAAAGTTAAAAAGTAATATGTTTCTTTCAGCAAAACAATTATTAGATTTAGCAAATATTCTTAAAATATCTTATAATTTAAAAGAATATTTTTTTAGTAAAGAAATCGATATGGAAGAATTTACAAGTATATATGATTTATTTAAGAATTTATATAATAATATCCAAATTCAAAATACTGTACTTTCCTCAATTATAGATGAAAATACAATATCTGATAATGCTTCAAAAGAACTTGCTTCTATTAGAAGAAAACAAAAAAGTAAAGAATTAGAAATTAAAGAAAAACTAAATTCTTATCTTCATTCAAAATACATTCAAGAAGCTGTTATTACTATGCGTTCTGGTCGATTTGTTATACCAGTAAAAAATGAATACCGTAACGAAGTTAAAGGTTTTATACATGACATATCTTCAAGTGGTTCAACAGTTTTTATTGAACCTATTTCAGTTTTTGACTTAAATAATGATTTAAATAGTTTAAAAAATGATGAAAGTGTTGAAATAGAAAAGATTTTACAAAAATTATCATCACTTTTCTTCCCTTTAATTGATTATTTAGAAAACAACACAAATTTAATAGGTTTAATTGATTTTATATTTGCTAAAGCCAAATATTCAAACTCAATCGATGGCGTTGAACCCATTATTAATTCTAATAAAATATTAGATTTAAAAAATGCGTGGCATCCTCTTATAGATAAAAATATAGCAGTAAAAAATAATATTATAATTGGAGAAAAATACACAAGCTTAATCATAACAGGGCCTAACACTGGTGGAAAAACAGTTACATTAAAAACTGCTGGTCTCCTAACAATTATGGCTTTATCTGGCCTTCATATTCCTGCAAAAGAAGGTTCATCTGTTTTTATTTTTGATAATGTTTTTGCAGATATTGGTGATGAACAAAGTATTCAAGATTCTCTAAGTACATTTTCATCACATATGACAAATATTGCATCAATTTTAAATGAAGCAACAGAAAATAGCTTTGTGCTTCTTGATGAATTAGGTTCTGGAACAGATCCAATTGAAGGCTCTTCTCTTGCAATAAGTATTTTAGAAAAATTAAACAGTAAAAAAATTTTAACTTTATCTACCACTCACTATCCTGAAATAAAACATTTTGCATTAATAACTGATGGATTTGAAAATGCAAGTGTTGAATTCAATTTAGATACATTATCACCTACTTATAAATTATTACTTGGCGTACCGGGAACAAGTAATGCGTTCTCAATAAGTAAAAAGCTTGGAATATCTGACGAAATTATAAATCGCGCTAAAGAATTTATTGATTCAGATAAAATAAATATCGAAGAATTACTAACAAATATTTATAAAGATAAACAAATAATAGAATTCGAAAAAGCAAAAATAATAGAAAAATCTAACAAAATTGAAGAATTAAAAAACTCTCTTGAGTTTGATTTTAGCGAATTAGAAGAAAAGAAGAAAAGCATTATTACAAATGCAAAATCTGAAGCAAGGGATATTTTGATTTCAGCCAAAGATGATGCTAATAACATTATAAAAGAAATAGAAAATTCTTCTAGTACTAAACAAGCTAACATTTTAAGAAATACACTTAATAAAAAAATAGAAAACTTAAATGAGAATAATATCAGTACACCGAAAAGAAATAATTTATCTATTAATGATTTAAAAGGTGGCATGAATGTATTTGTAAAAAAAATTAATCAAAATGTTACAATTCTTTCTATATCAAAAGAAGGTAAAATCCAAGTCCAAACGTCTCTTGGAAAAATGTATTTTGAAATTGATGATATCGATATTATTAATAATAAAATAACAAATTCAAAGACAAAGAAAGACTATTCTTCAAAAAAAGAATTTAAAGTTAAAAGCATTTCTTCAGAAATTAATGTAATTGGTCAAACAGTTGATGAAGCTTGTTTTTCAATTGATAAGTATTTAGATACTTGCTATTTAGCAGGACTAAATTCTATTCGAATTGTTCATGGAAAAGGAACTGGTGCATTAAGAAAAGGAATTCAAGAATTTTTAAAAACACATCCTCATGTTAAATCATATAGAATTGGTACCTATGGTGAGGGAGAAATGGGTGTTACAATAGTAGAATTAAAATAAAAAAACTTCACAAATGTGAAGTTTTTTCTAATTTCTTATTTTTCTAAATACTCCTGATACTTTTCCTAGTATTTGACAATTTGGAACTATTATAGGATCCATTGTTGAATTTTCAGGTTGAAGCCTTATATGGTCTTTTTCTTTATAAAATGTTTTTACAGTGGCTTCATCTTCAATTAAAGCAACAACTATTTCACCATTTTCTGCTGTATTTTGTTTTCTAACTAATATATAGTCACCATTTAAAATTCCAGCTTCTATCATACTTTCACCTCTAACTGTAAGCATAAAACTATCTCCACTACCAACAAAATCCAATGGAATAGGAAATGTATCTGTAATATTTTCAACAGCTAAAATTGGTTCACCAGCTGTAATTTTACCAACAACAGGAACATCAACCATTTCTTTACTAGAATATACTTCTTTATCAAAAGTTAACTGATTTTTATCTTCAGCTCCACCTTTTAATAGTCTTAAAGTTCTTCCTTTTTGACTTTCTTTTTTAATATATCCTTTTTTTTCTAATGATTCTAAATAACCATGAACTGTTGCAGTTGATTTTAAATCAACTGCTTTGCCAATTTCTCTAACTGATGGTGGGTAGCCATTTAAATTAACTTGCTTTTCTATAAATTTTAAAATTGCTTTTTCTCTTTTATTCAAACTATTTGGATCCTTTTTTCTCATTTTTTCCTCCTTAAAAGAACATTTATTCTATATACATATAAATACTATCATAAAACATTTTGTTTGTCAAACAAAAGTTTTGTTCTTTTGTTTGTATTAAGTCTTAATATTCATACCACTCAAATTCCCAATCAAGAATCTTTACAGTATCTCCTTCTTTTACACCTTTATTTCTAAGTTCTTGTTCTATTCCTATTTTCTTAAGCATTTTTTCCATATAACTATATGATTCATTATCTCCAATGTTCACTCTTCCCATTAATCTTTCACATGCTGGTCCTGTCACTATATATTCTCCATCTATAATTTCGACTTTGAATTGTTCTTCCTCTTCCTCTAATGTATAAACTACTTTATCATCAATTTCAACAATTTCTTCTTTAGGCAATGTTTTAAGAATTTCTGCAACATCATTAAAAAGTTCATTTAACCCTTCTCCTGTAACTGCTGATATTTTATAAAGCTTTGTATTAGATTTTTTAGCTATTTTTTCAAGTTCTTTCAAATTACTATCATCTTGCATACTATCAATCTTATTTGCTACTACAATTTGCTTTTTACCAGCAAGCTTTTCACTATATTTTTTTAATTCTTCATTTATTTTATTGTAATCATCAATAGGATTTCTTCCTTCAGTAGATGCAATATCTATTATATGCAATAAAAGTCTTGTTCTTTCAACATGACGCAAAAACTGAATTCCAAGTCCAACCCCTTCACTAGCGCCTTCAATTATTCCAGGAATATCTGCTAAAACAAAACTATCACCATGTTCTGTTTTTACAACTCCAAGGTTTGGATCTATTGTTGTAAAATGATAATCAGCAATTTTAGGTGTTGCTTTTGTAACTCGAGATAAAATCGTTGATTTTCCAACATTAGGAAATCCTATTAAACCAACATCTGCTAGTAATTTTAGTTCAAGTATAAGTTCTTTTTCTTTACCTTTTTCTCCATCTATGGCGAAACGTGGAGCTTGCCTTGTAGAAGTTGCAAAATGAGAATTTCCTTTTCCTCCTCTTCCACCTTTTAAAATTAATTCTTTCTGACCTTTAGTAGATAAGTCTGCAATGACTTTTCCAGACTCTGAGTCTTTTACAATAGTTCCAAGGGGTACTTTAACAAATAAATCTTTACCACTTTTTCCAAATTTATGTCCACCACTTCCATTTTGACCATTTTCTGCCTTAAATTTTTTAGTATATCTAAAATCTATTAAAGTATTAGAATCTGGATCTACAATAAAATATATATCTCCACCTTTTCCGCCATCTCCACCATCAGGTCCACCTGCTGCAACATATTTTTCTCGTCTAAAGGTGGCAGCACCATCTCCACCATCTCCCGATTTTATAGTTATTTTTGCATAATCAACAAACATATAAATCCTTCACTTTCTAATTATATTATTATTCAAAATAATTAAGCATCATAGCTTCTTTAACTTTTTTCATAGTTTCTTTTGCAACTTTTCTTGCTTTTTCTGTTCCTTCTCTTAGTATTCTATCCACTTCTTCAGGGTGTGCATCATAATAAGCTCTTTTTTCTTTAATTGGTTTTAAAAACTCTATAATATTGTTGCTAAGCTCTTTTTTACAAGCAACACATCCTCTTTCTCCTGCCATACATTCTTTATGGCATTTTTTACAAGCCTCTTCATTAGAAAATAATTTATGATAATAATAAACCATACAAATATCTGGATTTCCAATATCATCTTTTCTTATTCTATTTGGATCTGTAACAGCACTCATAACTTTTTTTGTAATTTCATCATCTGAGTCTGATAAATAAATTGCATTTCCGAGTGACTTTCCCATTTTATCATTACCATCTAATCCTTTTATTCTGGCTGATTTAGAGAGTTCTGCTTTAGGTTCTTTTAATATTCCTTCTCCATATATTGAATTAAATTTTCTAACTATTTCTCTACATTGTTCAATAAGTGGTTCTTGATCTTCACCTACTGGAATTATTTCTCCTTCAAATGCTGTTATATCTGCTGCTTGACTTACAGGATAACCTAAAAAACCATATGTTACACTTTCTCCGAATAAATCTTTTTTTTGTGCAATTTCTGTTTTTACTGTAGGATTTCTTTCAAGTCTTGCAATTGTAACTAAATTAGAATAAAAAACAGTAAGTTCAGCAATTTCTGGAATCATTGACTGAACAAAAATTGTTGTTTTTTCAGGATCTATTCCAACAGATAAATAATCTTTTGCTACTTCTCTAACATTTTTTCTTACTTTTTCAGGATTATTAAAATTATCAGTTAAAGCTTGAACATCAGCAATTTCAATAAATGGTTCATATTCACCAGAATTTTGAAGTTTAACTCTTGTTTGTAAAGAACCAAAATAATGGCCAATATGTAATTTTCCTGTAGGCCTATCTCCTGTTAATATTCTTTTCATAATTACCTCCTTTTCCATTTTGGACCACATCTATATTAAACAGTATTAATTTATATTTATAATTATACTTATTTATTATACTTTATTTTTGCTTATAAATCAATATTTTAAAATATAATTTAAAAAGCTACTTTTCAGTTAAAGTAGCTCTTTTATTTTTTAATTATTAAATTTCTAACCTGTCCCTTTTGGCTTTTTTCCAACCAAAAAAGGCCGTCCCTAATGGCGTAAAATTCTTAAAGTATTAAATATTGTAATTATTGTCACCCCTACATCTGCAAAAACCGCCATCCACATCTGAGCTAAACCTAAAACACTTAATATTAATACAACAAATTTTACAATTAATGCAAATAATAAGTTTTCTTTAATAATTCTATTTGTTTTTTTAGATATCTTTATACCTTCTTTAATTTTTCTTAAATCATCTGTCATTATAACTACATCTGATGCTTCGATAGCAGAACTTGCACCAACTCCTCCCATTGAAATTCCAATATCTGCTAAAGCCAAAACTGGTGAATCATTTATTCCGTCTCCTACAAAAGCAACTTTTTCATGTAATTTATTCTTTTCGTTGATTTCTTTATATTTATTAATTATTTTTTCAAGTTCATTATACTTATCCTCAGGAAGCATTTCAGCTTTTACTTCATTTACACCAATTTCTTTTCCAATTTTTAATGCAGTACTACTATTGTCTCCTGTAAACATTTTCGTTATTATTCCATCTTTTTTAAGCAAGTTTATTGCTTGAATAGTTTCTTCTTTTAACACATCATTTAGAATTATTTTTCCTGCTAGTCTTTCATCTATTTTTACATAAACTACAGTTCCTACATTTTCCTCTTCTTCATTTTCTACAAAAATTGATGTTCCAACTTTTATTTGTTTGTTATCAACTTTAAAGCTTATTCCTTTTCCAGCAATTTCCTCGAAATCAATAACTCTATCACTATTTACAACTTGATTATACTTTTTAAGTATTGCTATTGCAATAGGATGATTAGAAGAATTTTCTCCTAAAGCTGCAAATTCCAAAACCTCTTCTTCAGAATACCCATTATAGCTTTCTATTTTTTCTACTTCGAATTCACCCTTGGTAAGAGTTCCTGTTTTATCAAATACTATCTCTTTAATATCTTTTAAGCTGTCTACAAAATTGCTTCCTTTTATTAGTATTCCTTTTTTAGATGCTTTACCAATCGCCGAAAAATAACTAAGTGGAACAGATATTACAATTGCACATGGACAAGATACTACCAAAAATATTAATGCTCGATAAATACTATCACGAACGCTAATTCCTGTAATTATAGGCAATAACAAAAATGTCAAAATAGCCAGTACGATAACAATAGGTGTATAAACTTTAGAAAATCTATTTACCATTGTCTCAGTTTTAGCCTTTTTATCAGTAGCATTTTCTACTAATTCTAAAATCTTGCTTACAGTACTATCTTCATATTTTTTGGTAACTTTTATATCTATTAATCCTTTTTCATTTATACTTCCAGATAATACATCATCATCTCTTACTACTTCTTTTAAACTACTTTCACCTGTTAAAGAAGATACATTTAAAAATGCAGAGCCAGATATTACTTTTCCATCTAATGGCACTTTTTCTCCTTGCTTTACAACTATTATATCTCCAACATTAACAGTTTTGGGACTTACTCTATGTTCATGATCTACATGCTTTAAATTTGCATATTCTGGTTTAATATCCATAAGTGCTGCAATAGATTTCCTAGTATTATTTACAGCTTTATCTTCTAATATTTTACCAATTTCATATAAAACTATTACCATTAAGCCTTCAGACTGTTTTCCTATAAAATAAGCACCTATACAAGAAATTGTAACTAATAAGTTTTCATCTATTGTACCTCTTTTTAATAGTTTAAGAGCATTTTTCCCTGTCCTTAAAAGTAAAATAATATATGATAAAACTATAAACACATTAGCTTCCACCTTTGGAATATTAAAGAACAATCCAATAGCCATTAATATTATACCTAATATAAGTCTTAATATATTTAGTTTGGTTTTAGATATTTTTTTATTGTGTTTATTATTATGTTCAGTTTCTTCATGATTATGTTGACTATGTTCATGCTCATGATCATGTTCGTGATGATCTTCATGATGCTCATGCTCGTGATTATGATGATGTTCTACATATTCACCAGCTTCTACTATTTCTTTATCTTCATAATCGTAAACTATAACCTCTGGTTCAAGTTTTCCAATTATTTCAGAAATTTCTTCTTTTATTTCTTCTTCCTCTGTTTCTACTACAAGTTTCAAAGTATTAAAATTACATACAACATTTTGATATTTATCATATTCAGATAACTTATTTTGTATTTTATTTGCACATGCGGCACAATCTAAGTCTTTTAAATAAAATTCATGCTTCTTCAATATGCTCACGTCCTTTCTCAAAAATTTGCTTAACGTGTTCATCATCTAAAGAATAATAAACTGATTTTCCCTCTTTTCTATATTTAACAAGTTTAGCTTGTTTTAAGACTCTTAATTGATGTGATATTGCTGATGATGTAGAATTTGTAATTACTGCAATATCTCCTACACACAATTCCTCTTCTAATAATGCACAAATTATTTTCATTCTTGTTGAATCACCAAAAACTTTAAAAAGTTCTGCTAAATCAAATAATAATTCATCTTTTGGCATTTTGTCTTTTACTTTATGTACTTTTGCTTCATCAACAGCATCAAAATCCTCATTTAATTCATCTATCATTTGTAACTCCTTTCAATTAATTACTATTAAGAATATTTAAGCAATCATCGTTCGAATATGTGAATACTTGTTCATATATTCATTATAGCAATATTATATATTAATGTCAATATATGATTATTTAATTCAAACAAAAATGGACCAAGTATATGGTCCATTTAATATAAAATTTTATTCTTATTTTAATAATTATCTCCTCTACCTTCAGGAAGTGCAGGATAATCTAAAACTACTCTAATTTGCATAATATATCTTATTGTTCTTACAAATTTGCTATTCTTAATTCTTTGCCATAAAGATGGTTTTGTTTCAAATCTTGTTTCTTCAAAATATGAATCCATTTCACTTGTTCCAACATCTACTCCTTCAGGAACATCACTATTTACAGGTGTTTCTTCAGTTGTTGAAACATCAGCACTTTCAATTTGTAAATTTGTAGTAGTTGTTGTATCTGTATCAACATTTTCTACAATTTCATCTACTGGTGCAGGAATATATTTTAATGCTTCTGCAATTTCAATTCCAATAAAGCTTAACGCTTTTGATCTATCTTCGATTCTTTCCATATCTATTTCAATATGTAAATTAGATTCAAGATTATTAATTTTAGCATCTATTAATTTTACAGCACCTTCATATTCTTCAGTTGTTTTATCTTTTGCTTTTCCAATAATAGTTAAAGCTTCTGTAACATCTTCTGGATATTTTTTCTCTATTTTTTTAACTATATCTTTCCAATTTTTTGCTTTTGCTTTTACTGCTGTTGTTGCATCTCTTAGAACACTTGCAAGTTTAATATTTTTTTCTCTTTGTCTAATTAAATCTTCAATTTTCTTAGTGTTTTCTTCAAATTGATTTGTAGCATATTCTACTAAATCATAAGATGCTTTATAAACACTTTTTGGAAAATTTTGTTTTTTAGGGTATTCTACTAAATAATTTTTTATAGATTCAACTAAATCTTTAAAATATGAATCTTCCTCTAATTGAACAATTTGTTTTTTACTGTTTGGATTAATTAATTTTTGAATCTTATCAATATTTGATAATATTTTTTCTTCCGTGATAACCATTTTCACGTTTACTATGCCTGTTCTTCGAAAAAATGACATTGTAAACCTACCTCCTTCGTATCAATCTAATTAAATACTAATGTAATTATAATCCCTTTTCCGTAAAACTACAAGTATTTTTTCGACTTTTTTCTATTACTTTTTTGTTACATTTAAAGATTTTTTGTAATATTTTTGTAATATTTTTTTACACATAATTAGTTATTTTTTATTCTATATTTATATTGTTAAACAAATTTTTTTCATATTCACAATATAATTTATCAATATCGATCTGACAAATTCCCATTTTTCTTTTATAAATTAATGTAGAGCATGTTAAAGAAAAAATTTCGGAAGCTAGTAACTCCGAATTACATTTTCTAAAATCTCCTTTTTTTATTCCTTCTTCAACTATATTTTGTATAACACTAATATATTCAATTACTTTTTCTCTGCAAAAGACATGCGTCGTCTCTATTCCCCAAGTTTGACTAAGCACAATTGTTAATAGCTCTTCATATTTTTTTATCGCTTTAAGTTGAATTAGTGAAATAGCCTTTAATTTATCTAATGTATTGTCACATTTTGAAGTTTTTATTTCTATGCTGTTAATCAAAAGTTTTATTCCTTCATCAACTAAAAAATTAAAAATCTCCTCTTTACTATTAAAATGATAATAAAGTGTTCCTTTTGCCACTCCTACAATTGCTGTTATTTCTTCAATGCTTGTTGCATCATATCCTTTTTCTGAAAATAATTTTAAAGAAGTCTCAAATATTTTTCTTTTTGTTTTATTCATTGATTCCTCCTCTTAAATAATCTTAGAATTATTCTCTACTTATTTCAGATATATTTCTACTTTTGAGGCATTATAAATACCTCCATAAAAATATATATCATCTGTTAAAAATTGTCAATTGTGAATAGTGTTTCCCACTACAAAATAAAAAATGATAGTATTTAGTTTTATTACAAATAAGAAAAGGACAAGTTTTGGAATATCATATTTAAGTAATATTCCAAATAACCTGTCCCTTTTGGTAGTTTATCGAGCAATAATCCCCATCCCTATTGGATTTTATTAATTATCTCATCTTTTGAAACACCATATTTTTCAAGCTCTTTTATCTTTTCTTTTATTTCTTCAATTTTTTCATTTATAGTTTTTTCTAAAACTTTTTCTGTTTTTATGCTAATAAATGTTCCTTTTGTAGAAAGTGTTACTATCGTTCCTCTTTGCTCTAAAATAGAATAAGCTTTTTTCACAGTATTAGGATTTATGCCAAGTGTTGTTGCTAATTCTCTTATAGAAGGAATTTGCTGTTCAGGCTTTAATATTCCCAAAGCAACATATTTTTCAATTTCCTTTACAATTTGCTCATATATAGGCACTCTACTTTGGTAGTCTAAATTAATCATAAAATTCCTCCTTTCATTTAGTTTTCAGTGATAATGGCATTAGCATTATCGTTATTTATTATATTCTGATTAATGCTATTTTCCACTTCTATATTTTCTTGATTTGAATCATTAGATACATATTCTTGTGTATCTACATATTCTACATTATCATGTCTAATCATTTCATCATAATCCATAAAATCTGTATCTAAATTGACTTTACTTTTAATAATATTTTCGAATTTTTCTATTTCATTAGTATAAAAAACAAAACCTTTACCTGTTTCAATTTTATAATATGGATAAGCTAAATTCACATCATTTTCCTTATTTTCTAGAATAAATTTATAAATATCTCCATTC
>DJXP01000067.1:13034-40634 GCA_002449785.1 Clostridiales bacterium UBA7001 | reverse complement strand
TCAAAATCTTTGAAATATTTTTTTAAATTACTTGTTTCTAAAAATGATTCTATATATCCTTCAATACAATTACTAACAATATATAAAGAATAATCTTCAGATAATTCTTTTATTATATCAGTTGTATTCTCATACAAAGTGCCACCATTTGTCATTAAGTTTTTAATATTTCTATCAAATGCCTCTTTTGCATATTGAACGGCTTTATCTTTATTTAAATACCCATAATAAATTTTAACAATATCATCAAATGGCAATCCCATAGAACTAATTACTTCATCTTTGGTTATTTCTTTTGTTATTTCTTTATGCTCTTTTTTTACATCTGAAATTGATTTCAAACAACTATCTATTGTGTCCCATAAAGTGCCATCTAAATCAAAAATAATTGCATTATCCTTTGTATTTTTAATTGTTTCATATTCTCTTATACTTTTAATCATTTTATAAATTATCCTTTATTATTTTTATAAATCATTTTCTCTAGTATCAATATGCGTTTTAGAGTTAAATGGTGGATTCATAATTTCAAAATCCGTTTTATCAGAAATACTTTTAATATATTTATTCATATTATAATAATTTACTTTCTTAATCTTTCTTTCTAATTTACTTTCATCTTGATTTGCCAATTGATCAATTGTAATTCCACTTTCATCTTTCCAATTAATTTTATTAGTTAAGCTCATATATCCAACCTGGCTTCCAGCTTTTAGTTTTTCTCCAATCTTGCTCTATTGCTTTATCCCATGATATATTTTTAGTAATCACATCTAAAGCAAGTTGTGGTGCTTTATGAGCAACTACAGCTATAGTTTTTCCATTATAGTTTTCTAATAAAAAACTACAAAATTCTCTTAATCTTTTTTCAACATCTTTCATTGATTCACCATTTGGGAATGATATGTCTATATGCTCTTCATATACAGCTAGAGAACTATCATGCCCATTTAAAGAACCATAATCACATTCTCTAATTCTTGAATCTTGAATTATTATTTTTTCATTTTCAAATATTAAATTTGCTGAATCCACAGCTCTTTTAAGATCTGAGCAAATTACTAAATCTATTTCATTTAAGTTTATTTTATTTCTTAATTCTTTACTTTGTTTTATACCAAGCTTGCTTAGTTCTCCTGGATTCTGTCCTGTAGAAATATGGTTTTCATTATCAAATGTTGTACCATGTACAAAATATATTATTTTAACTGACATTGTTTCTCCCCTAAAAACATAAATTATACTCTCTTTTTATGTATAATAACATAAAAATCATTATTTGTCTTTTTTTTTCTAAAAAATGCAATAAAAAAAGATATAAATTTTTTAAAAATTATATCCTTTTTATTGCGCAATAAATATTATATTTTTACTAAGAAATACCATATTTCTTTTTAAATTTATCAGCTCTACCACCTGTTGTATTTTGTTTTAAGCTTCCTGTCCAATATGGATGACATTTTGAACATACATCAACTTTCATTTCTGGTTTTGTTGAATTTGTTTCAATAATATTTCCACATGCACAAATTATTTTTGAAGCTACATAATTAGGCTGTATTTCCTTATTCATGTAATTCACCTCTTTCTACATTTATAAAACAATCTATAATATAATATCATAATAAATATAATATTGCAAGTGTTTTTTATTTATTCTATATTCTATTCTTCATCATTAGAAAATGTATAAGAATTATATCTATAAGCTCTATCATTATTATCATATTCAGAATCATCATCTGCATCAGAAGTATTATTAATACTTCTAGTAGAAGTAGATTTAATTTCATTTTTTTCTGTATTATTTGAAGTACTGTTTTTTACTCCATCTATTGTATCAGTTGTAGTTGTATATGTAATGTTAACTTCATCTTTTTTTAATGCGTCCCAAATAGTATTACCATCATTTACACTTTTTAAATTAACTTCTAATGAATTTCTATTTACAAGTTTAGATACTATATTAAACAAACATGCTATTATACAAATTGCAAACAAAACTTTTTTCCATAATTTTGGTAACATTATTATTGTTCTCCTTTTTAATAAGATAATCTACATATATTATTATAATCATATTTTTTGAAATTGTCAATTTGTTTATGTAAACTTTATAAATTTAGATAAAAACTTTTAAAAATCACTTGTTTTTTTTTATCTTTTATGTTAAACTATTAAATAGTCAGTTTATAAAATTGTATTGGAGGTGCTTTAAAGTGGCAAAATGTGCATATTGTGGAAAAGAAACTAGCTTTGGAAAACAATTAAGTATTACACGTTCACATATAAGTAAACGTACAACTAGAACTGTAAAACCAAATTTAAGACATGTAAAAGCAGTTGTTGATGGAAAAGTTCAAAGAGTATGTGTATGTTCAAAGTGTTTACGTTCAGGAAAAGTTCAAAGAGCTGTTTAATTAAATATAATAACAAACTAAAAAGTCACATATAACATGTGACTTTTTTTAATTAATAAATCTTTTATGTAGATTTTATTCCAAATATAAATTTTACAAATCCTCTCAAAAATTTAGGAACTTTTTTTACAACTATTTTCATACTCTCCTCCTATTTACCAAGTAAAAATTTAATGCCTCCTATCAGCATTCCTAATCCTATTATACATATCCAGGCCACTGGAGGAAGAAATAAAACAAGTAAAATCCCAATACCAAACCCTATTAATATTCCTGAGATTAATTTTCTAAATTTACAAAAAAACATTTCACATCCTCCTTTTATATATATTATTACTTATACTAGGATTTTGTGAAATGTTTTACATAATTTTTTATCTATTATATAATACTAGTCTTCATCATAATAATCATCATTAAAATCATCTTCATCATCATCTTCATCATCATCTTCGTCATAATACTCATCATAATCATTTTCTAATTCATCTTCAATTTCTTCCATATCAGAATCAAAATAAATTTCATTTTCACTATCTGGTTCTTGGTCTTCTATAATTGTTTTCCCAACAAATTCAATATCATCAAGCAATTCAATAACATCACTTTCGTCAATTACTTCGCCTGCAATCCTTACTTCAACAATTGCAAATTCTTCATTATTCGGATTTATTAAAAATCTAATTAAAATATTTTCTTCTTTTTTATCATATAATGTTACACCAGTAAAGTCGACAAATACTCTATTTTCTTCTCTAATTACATTATAATTTATATTGTCAAAATATGCTTCAAATAATTCGCCAATTGAAATATCAGGAATGACATCAAATCCACCATTACATATTAAAGCAATATAACTTTCATCTGTCATTTTCTTTCTCCTCATTTATGAATGCTTATTTTTAGTATTTTTTTCTTTCTTTGGAATAACAACTAATGTTGGAAAAGCTTCAATTAACCTTTTCCTTAAGATTGACTGTTTTTTAAAACTCTCTTTAACATACTGAGAAAATTCTTTTTGTTTCATTTCTATTTCTGCTCTTCTTAGTTTTATTTCATTATTTAAAATATCTTTTCTATTTGATATTTTGTTATTTAATTCTTTCTTACTCTTCATTATGATTTCAGACAATTCTTTTGGGGTATACATAATTGCATCAGATAATTGCTTCCTTGTATATTTTACTTTTCTACTAAATCTTAATCCACTAAGTTTTAATCTTCTACCAAATATTATTGCATCTGATTCAGCCTTCATAATAATCTCTTCTGTCTTATCCTTAACCATATTACTTATTTCTTCTGTATTATCAATTTCTTTATATGTTTCTCCTTTAAAACTTGAAATAATAATAAGAGAAATTATACTATCTATTATATATACAATAATCAAAATTCCTGTAAGAAAATTCATTGTGATTTCTGGTAATTTAGTAAAAATATTTATAAGTAATGGATTTATAAAACAAAGTATTAGTGTTCCACCAATTCCAAATGGTAATAATGTTTCTAAACATATTCTACCATTTATATTAAATTTTCTATTGTGGTAGTCCCACCATCTCGCATTAAATAGTTTTTCCATATAGTAGCTTGTTAAATACTCTAATACTCCACATATTAAAACAGATAAAACAAACACTAGAGCTATATCTGTTTTATATTTATCTAATAGAAGAGTTATCAAAACTACTCCATATCCATATACTGGACAATATGGACCAATTAAGAAACCTCTATTTACAAATTTTTTTACTTTAAGTATTCCACCAACAGACTCCATAAACCATCCAGCAAAAGAATAAGTAAAAAAAATCAAAATATATAATTCAATGTTTTGTAAAACACTTAAGTCTTGAACTAGCATTATTCAATTTCTCCACTTTCAGAATAAGTTGTCTCTACTGATGTTAATGTCCAATCCTCACCATTAATATATATTTTTGTATAATAAACATTATCACCTTTAACAGATTTTATTGTATTACCATCTACAATACTTGCCTCAGCATATCTACAAAGTGATTCAATTTTATCTGCTGTTAAATATTCAGCAGGATCAGCATCATCATTTGTAATTTTTTCCATATGATATTCGTTTAATAGTTTAGATATAGCATCTTCAACTTCATCTTCAATTTTTTGTCTTTCTTCTTCTATATCAGCATCTTCATCTTGAATTGTAATATTATTATCTTCATTTTCAAACATATTGTTATATTCTTCATAATCATAATTATTATCTGTCATAGACCCTAATAATGTGCTCTGTAACATCATTCCTATTAAAGAATTACTTTCAGGTTCAGCACTTTTTGCAATGTTTTCTTGAATATCACTTACTAACTTTTCAATCTCATCTTCAGATAAATCATTTAGTATTATACTATTTTCCTCATCTAAACTTGTAATTTTTACATCATTAAATTTAATAGTATTAGTTATAGTTAATGCTTTATTTATCTCTTCAAATTCTTCACCATCAAAACTAATACTTGTTTTAATAGTATTACCATCATATGTTGATTTTAGCATTATTTTGTTTTCTTCTGAATCTTCAAGAACTGAAATTGTAAGGTTTCCTTCATTATTAGCAAATTGATTATCTATTGTAATAGTTGCTAAACTTTCATTTGATGAACTCAATTCTATTTTTAAATTATTATTTCCTTCTGCATTATTTGAATGTATTACAAGACTATCTTCTTTATATTTAACTTCTATTTTAGCAAAACTATCAGAAACATCATAAATAGAAAATTCTACATTTGAACCATCTAATTTTTCAATTTTCTTCTCTACATCAGATAATTCTTCTTTTATCTGTGAAATTTGTTTTTCAAACTCCTCTTTTTCTTCTTCAGAAATTAAACTTAAAAATTCTTGATCATCAATTAATTCTTTAAATACAGTTAAAAATATATTAGCAACTTCTTTATCAGTTAAAGTAAGTGCATATTTATTAGCAGTATAGTTTTCGCCATTATATTCAATATTAACCTTTTTCTCTATACTATATTTTTCTTCAGGTATTAAATCAAAGATTTTATTTGTATATTTTTCTTCTAGTGATTTAATTTTTTCAATTTGTTCATCATAATTTATATCTGTAATAATTTTATCAGGCAATTCATCTAGTTCATCATCTGATAGTCCAAATTTTTCAAATAGTTTTTTTAGTTCTTTGTTTTGTATTACAAAATATTTTTCATTCAACTCATCTAATTGTAAAGCCATTTCTTCAGTTGTAACTAATGTATTTAGCTTTGAAGCATACTCACCCATTTGAAATTCAGCATTTAATTCTGCTTGTTGTTTTTGAATATCTGATTTAACTTTAAAATCAATTAAATAGTTATTCTCTAGTCCTTCAAGTTCTTCTTCATCTAATAGTTCTAAATCTTCATCACCATATAATTTTTTCATATCTACTTCAATTTTTAAGTCATCTTCAAAAGCTTCTTCACTCATTTTTTCAATTGCACTTCCCCAAGGCTCATAATTTGAATTCATAATTTGAGTAACATTTTTAGATAAATATTTTTTAAATAATACATCTGGTGTTTTGAATAGATCTGTTTTAAAATAGCAATAACCTACTCCACATAAAAAAATCATTAATAAGATTATTATTAATAGTATAACTTTGCTTAATCCGTTTTTTCATCTTAACCTCCAATTTTCCTATAAATTTTAAAAATATTATATATGTTATTACTCTTTTTTTCAAGTTGTTTTTTTAATATATATAATATGATTATAATTATTTAAAAATTTTTACTTTAAACCTTATTATATATACCTATTTACATTTTTACATTTTTTTGATATTCTTTATGTAAATTAAAAGAGAGGTTAATTATATTGAAAAATAAAAAAACTATTATCACTATTATAATCATTATTATAATTTTATATGCAATTAATACTGGTTTTAAAATATATAATTGGCAAACTATTGCTAAAGAAATGATAAACAATTCTCCTTCAATAGTATTAGATACCGATGAAAATATAATTGCAGAAATAGGTAATAATAAAAATACAAAGAATATATCAATAGATTCTATTCCTAAAAATTTAATAAATGCATATATTTCCATAGAAGACCAACGTTTTTATTCGCATCATGGAATAGATATAAAAAGGACATCATCTGCTATATTCTCTTATATTCGACATTTAGGTTCGTCATCTTTTGGTGGAAGTACAATTACTCAGCAATTAGTAAAAAACCTCACAGGAGACAGTTCATCGAAAATTTCCAGAAAGCTTTCTGAATGGATAAAAGCAGTTGCTCTTGAAGGTACTTTATCAAAAAATGAAATATTAGAAGCATACTTAAACATAATTTATGTTGGACCAAACATTTATGGAGTTAGTCTAGGATCAGAATATTACTTTAACAAAGATATTTCAAAATTAGATTTAGCAGAATGTGCTTTTTTAGCTGGAATTAATAATAGTCCAAATTCTTATAATCCATTTAACAAAAATGTCGATAATTCTGAGAAAATCAGAAAAAGAGTTAAAACTGTATTATATAAAATGCATGAACTAGGATATATTCAGTCTCAAGAGTATGATGATGCGTGTTTAGAAGTAGACAGCGGATTAGAGTTTAAAAATGGAAATATTAAAAATGACACAAAAAATGAAATATATTCTTATCACACTGATGCATTAATATCACAAATAATTTTAGACATTTCAAAAAACAAAAAAATATCTGAAAGTTTTGCAAATAATTATATAGAAATGGCTGGTCTTAATATTTATAGTACTCAAGTCTCAAATATTCAAGATATTATGGAAAAAGAATTTTCAAGTAAAAAATATCTTTTAGAGTCCTCATTAAATCCTGGTACTTTCTCACAAGCTGCTATGATAATTATTGATCATAGCACTGGTTCTGTGGTACGGGTGTGTTGGTGGATTAGGTGAAAAAACACAAATAAGAGGTTTTAATAGAGCAACACAAGCTATAAGGCAAACAGGTTCTGCCGGAAAACCATTATCCGTTATTCTGCCAGCTATTGATAAAAAAATTGTAACTCCTTCAACAATTCTAGATGATAATCTTACAACATTTAATGATGGAACTGAAGAACGGATATACCCCTACAAATTATAATGATTATTTGGGTGAAATAACTTTAAGAAGAGCCATAGAATCATCACAAAACATTCCATTTGTTAAAATAATGGAAGAACTTACTCCCAAATCATCTATTAAATATATGAAAAAACTTGGAATCACAACATTAACAAAAGAAGATGATAATTTAAATTTAGCATTAGGTGGACTTCAAAAAGGAATTAGTCCAATTGAAATGTGTTCAGCGTATAGTTCTATTGCTAATGATGGCACATATATTTCCCCTACATTTTATACAAAAATAGAAACTCAAAATCATAATATTATTCTAAAATCAAAGCAAAAAAAGAAACAAGTATTTTCTAAAGATGTTGCATTTATAATGAAATCACTTCTTAGTCAACCTGTTAATGGAACCTATGGCACAGCGACATATTGCAAAATAAATAAGATTGATGTTGCAGCAAAAACTGGTACTACAAACGAAGACTATGATAGATGGCTTTGTGGATTTACTCCATACTATACTGCTGTAACTTGGTTTGGATATGATTTTAATGAAACAATACATTTTAATGGACAAAATCCTGCTGGACTAATATGGTCAAATATTATGAAACAAATACATTATAACTTAAAAAGTAAATCATTTGAAGAACCTTCAAATATACAAAAAGCAACTATTTGTGCAGAAACTGGTCTTTTAGCAAATAAGAGTTGTAAAAAGCAATATGTAGAATACTTTTTGAAAGATACAGCCCCTACTACATATTGTAATAAATAAAGATTTGCATGCATATTATTTTTATGCTATATTATTAGTAGTTAATTTCGTGAAAGGAAATATAATAATGAACAAAATCATAGCACAAAACAAAACAGCTTATCATAATTATTCTATTGAAGACACATTAGAAGCTGGAATAGTTTTGACTGGTACTGAAATAAAATCAATCCGAACTGGAAAAGTAAATATTAAAGATTCATATGTGAATATAAAAAATAATGAAGCATTTATCTATGGTATGCATATTAGTCCATATGAATTTGGTAACATTTATAATAAAGATCCATTAAGAACAAGGAAACTACTTCTTACCAAAAGAGAAATTAATAAATTATTTAATTTAATTAAACAAAAAAGTGTTTCTCTAATACCAATTAAACTATATTTCAAAAATAATATTGTTAAATTAGAATTAGGGATTGGTAAAGGGAAAAAACTATATGATAAAAGGCAGGATATTGCCAAAAAAGATGCTGAAATGAAAATAAAAAAAGCACTTAAAAATAATTTTTAAATACAATTTAGTATATATTGAAAGTAACTATTATTCTTATAAAAATAATAGTTACTTTTTCTTTTGTACAAATTATTTTATTTTATATCTTGTTTTTATAACTTCCACACATAGATTCATCTTCAGCTATCCCTGAATTGCATCCTGGACATGCTCTAACTTCAATTTGTTTTAGTTCACACATTCTATCTTGAAAATTATTATATTCACAACTTTCTACTGTGCATCTTATTTTCTGATTCTTGTCTTGCATAATTACCTCCAAATAAAAAAAACTAGAATTATAAAAATAATTCTAGTTTTATTATTTACAATTGCGTTTATTTTAATCATTTTTCATATAAGTTTTATAAAATTTATCTCCAACAAATTTATAATTTAATTTTTTAATATTTTTTACGAATTTTGAATAATTCTCTTTTTCACTATTACTATCATCTGGTAATTTATATAATAAATCATATATTTGTTCAATATTATCACAAATTACTTCTCCATCATGATTTAATAAATTCCATTTTAGTTTTGCATATCCATATTTTGTAAATTCTATATTTTCAGTACTATCAAGTGTTAAATATAATCCTATATTTGAAAATCGTGGATTAAGAACTTCATATTCTTTACTAAATATATTATTATATTCTTTATCCATTACATAATATAAGCCATTTTCTCCCTGAACAATATATCTATCATCATTACAGATAAAAAAGTCTTTATACTTATTTGAAATTGGGTTTCCGCTAAAATCAATAAAATAAATAGTATTATCATTAAAATTTCTAAGTAACATTCTATCTTCATAAAAGTCTAATATTTGTGCTTTCCCTGTCATTTCTTCATGTTGTAATGTATCTGCAACTATCCAACCTTGCACTCTTTTTGAAACATCATAAAATGGTATTGTTCCATTAGAGAATAAATACAAATAATTTTCATCATAATCTAAATTAGTAACATCTAAATTATATTTTTCTTTCAGGTTTCTCTTTTTAGCTAATTCATATTTATCACCCAAACCTAATTTTGATTGAGTAACTAAAATATCATATCCTTCATTATAATTGTATCTATATGTGTAATCATCAGATTCTTCTTTATATGAAGGTACTTTATTTATATTATCAATACTATTAATCTCAGGTATCTCATATTCCATCTTATCTGATTGACCTAATGTATTATAATAAAAATTCTCTAACTCTTTAATTTTAGTTTCATAATTATCATCACTTGATTCATTTCTGTACGACATTACAATTCTTCCATTTTTCATTATAATATATGAACTTCCTTCTTTAGAAACTAAAGCAACTTCAAATTCTTTATCATATATTTTAATTTTTACAAATGGACTTGCATAATCATATAAAAAGTCTATTACAGTATCTCCATTTTGATTTATAAAACCGTATTTTTCATCTTTTTTCACATTAATATAAGCGTCAGATATATCCAATTCTTGTATATATTTAAAAAAGTCATTTTTATAAGCAGTTTCATTCTTGTTTTCTCTATTTTTTATATTTTCACCTAATAAAGCATAATTAAAAGTAACAATGCAAATAATAAAAATAGTAGCCATAATTACAATAGAAATCGAAATTCCCAAAGTACTATCTAATTCAACTAGATTTTCAGTTAAGCTCTTTATTAAAACTACTAATCCTGAAATAATACTAAAAACAGAAATAATTGGTTGTTTAATGTATATAAAGCTTAAAACAAATATCCCCAATATATATCCTAAATTAAATGTTGTATCATTTCGATGATTTATACTCTGATAGAAATCTATAATTGAAACAACAATTAATACAACATATATAGCATATTTTATATATGTTACTACATAATTTTCTTGAATTGTTATTTCTTTTGGTATATATAATGTAAATAACAAAATTAATGCACCTAGTAATATATTCATAAAACCAATGCATAAATTTACAGTTTTTCCCCTCATATATTTTACCTCTTATTTATTCTTATGTATTTCATTATAAACTATTTCATATATTTCATTATGTATTTCTTCTCTTGTTCTAATTTTATCATTATAAGTACATTTAATTTCATTCCAATTATACTCTTTTGAAAGGTCGCAAGCAGCATTATATGCATCAATAAGATGATTTTTATCTCTTTCATGAATATCTTTTTTAGCATCATGAGTAAATTTATTATCTCTATTTTTCATTAATTCTTGAGCTTTTTCAGAAGGCATATTTAAAAAGAATACTTTACTTGGTACTGGCAGATTATATAAATTAAATTCAAAATCCCAAAGCCATTCTAAAAACTTTTTTCTTTCAGCTTTATCACTAATCTTTCCTGCTTGATGAATCATACTTGCAGTTGTATATCTATCTGCTAAAATAATTCCACCATCGTCATAATATTTTTTAAATCCCTTTTGAAAAGTCGCATATCTATCTGCAGCATAAAATGTTGATGCAATGTATGGGCTTATTTCTTTTGCATTTTCTCCAAACTCACCAGATAAATACATTTTCACTAGTGATGAAGATGGGCTATCATAATTTGGGAAGCTTACTGTTTTAAATTCTATATTATCTTCTAATAAATGTTCTTTTAGCAAATTAAATTGAGTTTGTTTCCCACTCCCATCAGTTCCTTCAATTACAAATATTTTTCCCATATTTTTCTCCTATAATAATTATTAATATTTATATTTATTTGGATTAGGAAAGATTCTACCATCCTCATAACTTGGATAATGATTATCTTCATCATCTTTTCCTTCTTCCTCTGGTCCATTAACTTGATTTTTTTCATCTTCAACTTGTTCTTCATTCTGCTCATTATCTGCTCTTACTTCATCTTCTACTACTGGAAGGTTCAAACCATTTTCTGCTAATATTTTTAATCTTTTTTGATTTAAAAATATTAATTGATTTGATTTTTCACCTTCTGGCATATCTGAATTTTTAACACTTAAACACATATTATCTATTTCTTGAAGTTGTCTTTCGATTTTCTCTTTTTGAGCTAATGATAAATCATCAGGTTGTCTAACTAAATCTGCAACAAATTTATTTCCATCATTGTCAGTATATACATATTTACTTTCATTATCTTTTAATCTATCCACCTCTGGACTTCCAACATTGTGCATATGTTCAGAAATTGCTTTATCATATAATCTATTATCTATAACATGTTGACCTTGTACCATAACAATTCGGTCGTTTAATAATTCACCACCAGTAAATCTATATATTTTAACCGGTTGATTATCACTTAACTCAGTATTTCCAATGCTACCTGAATCATAAACCATATTCTTTATACTTTTAGGGTTCCTTACTACTACTACTTGCTTTAATCTCCCACCACTTTTTCTTAATTCTTCATCTTGACTTAATAATTCAGAAACCTCTTCACTAACCTCTTTAGATATTTCATTTACATTTTTCTTTTTATTAGGATTAGAATTTACTTCTTCAAGTTCTTCAGATTCTCCTTTTTCTTTAACAATTGCTTTTTCTTCTATTAATTCTTTTTCTTCTGAAGTTTCTTTTTCTTCTCTTTCATGATCAATTTGAGGTGGTAAATGAATATTTAAAATTTCAGCAATTTTTTTAGGATCATCAAGTGCATCTAATTCACCATTTGAAATTTTTCTAGCCAAGTCTTCAACATCTTTAGGCACAAAAGTATTATACAAATCTTTTGCTGGAATGGATTTATTAAATGATGATAATTTATTATTGATTATATCATCTATCATTAATACTTCTGATTTTTCTAATTCTCCATCTTTAGAATAATAATTAATAATTTCAGGAATTATACTTGCAACTTTTTTTTGTACTTCTATTTCTATAGTTCTATTATCAGATGCAACAATTGGAACAATCCATCTATCTCCTATCTTACTAAAATCAATTCCTTCACCTAGCCCTTTTTCTAATAGATATTCATCTAATCTTTTTATTTGTGTAACATTAATATAACAACTATTTACATCAATTGGTTCACCATTATCATCTATTAATGGTACAGATTCTAAATTTAAATTAGCAGCAATTACATTTTTTTCAATATAATCAGGCATTTTAACAATTCCCTTCTTTATTAATTTCTAATATTCTTTAAATATTATATATTTAATAAAAATTATTTTCAACATTTTCTTTTAAAAACATAATTACATTAATATAATGAAAAAAGTTTGAAAAATGAACTAGCCATTTTTCAAACTTTTTTATAAATCTTTATTATTTTTGGTTTTTGGATACAAATTATCTCCTAGCAATTCTTCTTCTATTCTAGCCTCTTCTCTTTGTTTAATTCGTTCTAATTCTCTTTTTTTTCTGATTTCTTCTCTTAATTGTCTCTTCTCTTTATTTTTCTTTTCTTTTTCATCTCTAATTTTTTTTCTTTTTACTTCATTTCTTTCTTTTCTAACTCTTTTTAATACTTCAATTTCTTTTTTTCTTTCATCTCTTATATTTTTTTGTTTTTCTTTAGTTGAATTATGTTTTGATTCTTCTTTTATTTTTTTATTATTAGAAATTTCACCACTAATATTATTCTTCTTTCTTTCTTTTATATATTTTGAGTAAGTAATCATTTCAATTTTATCAGTTACTGTTATATTTTTAGAAATGTTTTGTGATTTAGTCTTGTAATTTATTTCTATTCCCATTAACTTTAATTCTTCAAATCTTAATATTTTACATCTTTCATTAAATTTTCTATTGCTTTCACCCTGATTTTTTTCATACTCTTTAGTAATACATCTAACATATGTATCAGTGATATTTTCTTCTTTTTTTTCTTGTAACCAAATATTTTCATCTAAATCACTTAATGTTGCATAAACTAATGGATCTATTTTTAAAGCTTGTCTTTTAGAAATATTATATATGTTCATAAAACCTTTTATTCTTTTGTTTTTATATAATAAAGAATAATGTTCTTTTAAAAAGCCATCTGTTTTATCAAAACCTCTAACAAGTTTTTCTGCATAGCAATTACGATTAAAGGCCATACACATTCCTTTTTCAATGTCAACAATAACAATTACAGTATTATCTTCTAATTTAACATTATCATCAATTATAAGATTTAAATCTTCCTGATTGTCATTTTCAGAATATGAATAATTATCTATAGTCTTTTCTTCATTCTTTATATTTGTCTCTGCCTTATTCTTCTCTTTATTAGAATTAAATCTATTTTTAATTGATTTTAAAATTATTGCAGGCTTGATACTTTCTACAATGTTAAAGTCATTGTTTTTAATATCTTTTTCTTCATTAATTCTTATATTCTCATCTAGTACATTCTCTTTAGGATCATTACTACTATTGCTCATATTATCATTTTTTAGAGTTATTGACTCTATTTTTTCACTATTAATAACATTTTCAGTTTTTATACTTTTATTAATCTCTATTACATTTTTATTATTTACATCTAACAAATTAAATTTATTATCTTTTTTCTCTTTCTTATTATCATCAATTTTCTTATTATTGTTCTTATCAATAATAGTGTCATCATTCTTCTCTATTATATTATTTTTTGTAACTTTTTCTTTTTCCTCTATTTTTTTATTCTTGATTAAATTTTCTTCTTTTACATTATTTTTTTCGAAAATTATATCTTTTCTATTATAATTTTCATTAAATCTTCCAGGTTCTAATAATTTTATTTTTTTAGAATTAAACATATTCTTAACTTTTATTGCTATTTTTTTAGAAATATTATTTATAAAACTAATAATACTTTTAATTAATGACATTTTTTCTTTTGTATAAACTTTATTAATTACAACTCCTATTATATTTCCACCAACATTTTCAATATCTTCTTTTGCTTGCAAAAATTCATTTTTATTAGTATTATCAAAATCTGATACCAATATTGTAGAGCCAGATATTCTAGATAAAATTAAAGCTTCATCAGTAGCAAGTGTTGATGTTCCATCTATAATAATTACATCAAAAATTTTAGCTAATTGCTTAAAAAATTTTGGCAATTTTGAAGAAGCTATTAATTCTGTTGGATTAGGTGGAACTGTTCCAGATGTTATTATAAATAAATTGTTTATTTCTGTATCTTTAATAAATTGATTTATATTATCATCTATTTCTTTTCCATCATCATCTAAACCTGATAATAGATTTGAAAATCCTAAATTATTAGGTATGTTAAAGGTTTTTGCTTGCTTACCATTTTTTAAATCTGAATCGATTATCAAAACTTTTTTTCCAATTTCAGTATATGAAATAGCTAAATTAGATGTAATAAAACTTTTGCCCTCATTTTTATATGAGCTTGTAATATAAATAATTTTTGAATTCTTATTATTTACATTTAGAAATTGTATATTGGTTTTTAGTTTTTTAAATAATCTTGCAATTTCAATATTTTTTTTATTATCAACTTTAGGAATTTCTATTAACTTATTTAATTTAAAATCTTCAATATCTAATATATTATTTTTAGTGCTTAAAGACAATTCAACTTCCCCATTCCTTCAAATAGAATAAAAAAAGATACAAATAAAGAAATTATTTGCATCTTTTGTAAAACTATGCATATTATAACAAAATTTCACTGATATTTCAACATTTATTTTAAAATTTCTATAACTTATGTAACAACTAATCAAAGTTTTCTATTTCATTTTTAACTTTATTTATGAACTCATCAAGCTTCATTGCACCAATGTCTCCTTCTTTTCTAGCACGAACACCTACAGAAGAAGCATCTTTTTCTTTTTCTCCTAAAATAAGCATATATGGAATTTTTTGAAGCTGTGCCTCTCTAATTTTATATCCAATTTTTTCTTGTCTAGAATCTAATTCTGCTCTAATTCCAACTTTTTCTAATTCTTCTAGTACTTGTTCTGCATAATCTTTTTGATTATCAGATATAGGCATTACTTTTACTTGAACAGGTGAAAGCCATAATGGGAATACTCCTGCAAAATGCTCAGTAATAATTCCTATAAATCTTTCAAATGAACCAAATATAGCTCTATGAACCATTATTGGTGTTTTCTTTTCTCCATTCATATCTATATATGATAAATTAAATCTAAGTGGCAATTGAAAATCTACTTGAACAGTTCCCATTTGCCATTTTCTTCCTAAACAGTCTTTCATTTGAATATCAATTTTAGGACCGTAGAATGCTCCGTCACCTTCATTTATTAGGTAATTATTTTCTCCACAAATTTCATCTAAAACTTCTTTTAGACTTGCTTCTGCTTTATTCCAAAGCTCTATTTCTCCCATAAAGTCATCTGGTCTTGTTGATAATGTAAGTTCAAAATCTAATCCAAATATTCCATATAAATATCTTGCAATTTCTAGAATATCTTTAATTTCTGTTCCAATTTGATCTTCACGAATAAAATTATGCGAATCATCTTGTCTAAACATTCTAACTCTAAATAATCCATTTAATTGTCCTGATTTTTCATATCTATGAATAACATCAACATCATTAAATCTAAGTGGCAAATCCTTATAACTTCTTAGTTTTGATTCATATACTTTAATAGAGTTTGGACAATTCATAGGTTTTAAGGCATGTTCTCTTCCTTCTGCATCTGTTAAAACAAACATATCATCTTTATAATGATCCCAATGCCCTGATGTTTTCCATAGTTCACTACTATTTAATTGAGGTCCTGAAAACTCTAAATATCCTCTTTTTTTATGTTCCTTTCTCCAAAATTCAATAAGAGTATTAAGCATTGTAAATCCTTTTGGTAACCAATATGCCATTCCAGGTGCTGTTTCATCAAAGAAAAATAATTCTAATTCTTTTCCAAGTTTTCTGTGATCTCTTTTTTTAGCTTCTTCTAAAAGATTCAAATATTCTTCTAGCTCACTTAATTTTGGATAAGAAATACCATAAATTCTTTGTAACATTTTATTATGTTCATCACCTCTCCAATATGCACCAGATGATGACAATAGTTTTATTGCTTTTACACATCCAGTTGATGGTAGATGTGGTCCTCTACATAAATCTGTAAATTCTCCTTGTTTATAAAAAGAAATAATTTCTCCTTCTGGTAATTCTTTTATTAATTCAACTTTATATGGTTCATTTTTTTCTTCCATAAGCTTTATTGCTTCATCTCTTGGAAGTTCAAATCTTTCAATTTCAAAATCTTCTTTAATAACACTTTTCATTTCTTCTTCAATTTTTCTTAAGTCATCTTCAGAAAATGGTTTTTCAACATCAAAATCATAATAAAATCCATTTTCAATTGAAGGACCAATTGTTAATTTTGCCTCAGGAAATAATCTTTTTACAGCTTGTGCCATAATGTGTGATGTTGTGTGCCAATACATTGATTCCTCTACTTCCATTGTTTTTCCACCATGTAACTTAATCTTAAACATATTTTTTTCCCCCTTTTTATAATTTTTTATTCTAATAAAAACTTTTATTTTATTCTATATTTATCATCAAGTGGTAAATCAAATTTGCTTACAGGAATTTTTCCTGCATCAATTTTATAAACTTGTTCAAATACAGCGAGTACCCCTAAAGTTGTAACTTTTGATTTATCAAGTTCAAGTAATTCAATCATTTTCTCAACATCTTTTGAATTTTTCCCTTCAATCTCAAGGAATGTTGGAATATATGGCCATGTATCAATATCTAATTCAATATCATTAAAAATATATCTAGTTCGTTTGTTTTCTTGATATCCTTTTTCAAAAAATCCAAGCCCATTTAAAATTTTATTAGTTTCTTCAAAATCAGAAACTTCTACTTCTGTTTCTTCTGTTCCATCAATAGTTTCTTTATTTATTTGTTTAATTGCAAGAGTGGTCTTATTTCCATCAGTTCTAAGTCTAATCCATTTTCCTTCGGTTTTAGGAATAACATCATAAACTCTTCTTTTATAGTCAAAATCAGCTACTTTTTTTGCACCTAAACTTATTAATTTCTTTTCCAATTTTTCTTTATCAACTTCTAATACTCTGGCTTCATATTCAATATGCATATTCCACACTCCTTTCAATTTTATATTAGAGAAAATAAAAATCCCCTATAGGCAAATGCCTATAGGGGTAAGTATTTCTTACGGTTCCACCCTAATATTTAACTTAGGTTTCGATATTAACGCCATCTTACGCGCTACTTTTTCAAGTAGAAACTCCAAGGTAGTTTTTCAAATATGTTTTCTTGAAAATGCTCTCAGCTAATAACAATTTCTCTCTGTAAGTAACCTTTATTTTACTTTTCCTCTTCACAGTTCTTATTTACTATGAAAACATTTTACTATTTTTTTCATATTATGTCAATAATCTCTAACAAAAATTTTATTTAATCACCTGGTTCACTTAACTCAGAAGGCTTACTCATCCTATCAGTATTATCATGAACTATTTTTTCACTACTTCTATTTTGTAATCTAAGTAAACTTTCAAATGCTTTCTTATATGCACCATGATTAAATATACCATAATCATTATCTCTTTGTTTATAACACTTTTCTTCATACTCATCTAAATACTGATGGTTTAACATAGTATTTAACAACTTATTTACACTAGGATCATTTAAATAATCCATTGCTTCATCAATATTTTCAAAACTTGTTCTAATATGTAGTAATGATCCATTTTCTAAATATGGAGTAAGTCCTTCAAGACAATTTATAGAGTCAATATTATTGGCACGATAAGCATTTCTACCTAATTGAGAATATAAAAGACGTCTATACATTGATAAAGTTTTATCATCTGTTTGTTCATTTAAACTAGTAAGTTCAGATAAATCTATAAGTCTAACCGACTCTTTTCCACTTCTTCCTATTACATGCATTAAGTAAGGACATCTTTCATCACGAAATCTAATTTCTTCATCAGTTAATTTACCATATCCTTCAGTTGGAATGAACTCACCTTCTTTAACTTGTGACAAATATCGATTCTCATTTCTAAATTCTTTTGTATGTGAATTCATCATTACTCCATCAGAATTATATTCTATATCACTAATAGCTTTTTTCAATATACTATTGGTGCTTCTAGAGATGTAAGCTTCTTCTGTATGTTGATGAATAGTTCCAGTTTGATGATCCAATTTATATGTCTTTTCTGTTCTTTTATCATTATTCATTTCATTTACTACTCTTCTAAAATTAATACTATATGGTTTATTAAACATTGTTGATTTTTCTATATAAATAGCTGCAGCACCTAAATAATCACTTTTACGTTTTGTAAAATCAGCAAATCCATCTTTTTCTTCATAAGGTTTTTGTATATCTTTCTTTAATCTTTCTAAATCAAAACCTAATTTTGAAAAATAATCATAAACGTCATACATTATTTCACTTGAAACAGGAATTGCTTTTAATAATGGCATAGCATATGGTGACAACATACTAGGAAGAATTTTTTCATAAATTTCTCTTGTTTTTTTATTACTTGCAATTGGCATGTAATCTCCTCCTTCATATAAAAATATTTTTTATATTTTTAACTCATCTTAAACTCATATTTTTCAAATGGAATTTTATTTATACATAAATTTCCAAATTTACTATTTTTACATTTTTCTATATTTTCATTATCTACAAAAGCTATTCCAAAATCTTCACTTCTAGCTTCACTTAAAAAATCATCTAAATTATTATAAATATCAATATAAATATTGTGTATATAAGCATATTTCATTAATTCTTTATATTCGTTAAGATTCTTACTTTTATCAATATATAATTTGATATAGCCGAAATTATTATATATTAATTTAGTTTTTACCCCATACTTAAAATTTTCAAATTCAAAATAATCACCAACATATATTATTTCTTCAAAACTATTCTGATTATTTATAATAAATGCCTCATCATATTTATTATTATAATCAATCCAAATATTCTTTAAGTTTTGCATTTTAATTGATTCATTAAAAATACTATTTATAACTTCATTTATAATTTTATAACCATTACATATAATTACAATATTGTTCTCAAAGACAATAGAATGCAACATAGCATTTAAAACAATCTCTGGATTACCATCACAAACTATCGCTCTTTTTTTATTTTGATTTTCTATATCATTCTCGATTATTTTTAAAGTATATGTATTAATTATTTTCCTTAAATTCTCTATCTCAATAAAATTACCATTATCATATTCATTATCAATTGCTTGGTTAATTATAGTTTTATTATCATTAAAACCTTCAAGTATTTCTTTTAATAATTTTAACTTTCTTGTTTTTTCCATTATTTATACCTTTCTTCTTATGTTTTACCTATTCGCTCTTAATAACCTATAATTTTCTGCAACTCTCCTAGCCCAATCTTCTGTATTTCTTTGATTAAATTCAGCCCTTTCATTTAAACTTATAATTTTTTCCTCAATATTTTGAACCCAATTTGCAGTATGTGATGCTCTTCTTACAAATCTACTACGAATTAACTCTTGCTTATTTCTTCCAGTAGCCAACTCTCTTGCCATACCAAGTGGCATAATATATGTTGCATTTTCAATTGCAGGAATTAGATTTCCTTCACTATCTC
This sequence comes from Clostridiales bacterium UBA7001, assembly GCA_002449785.1. Lineage (GTDB taxonomy): Bacteria > Bacillota > Clostridia > TANB77 > CAG-508 > Scatovivens. Next base: position 20,258 of record DJXP01000067.1, on the reverse strand, counting down.
TTTTATAAATAACATTATCATCTTTATCTCTTTCAGTTTCGTAAAATTTTTCTAATATAGCAACTTTTTTATCTGGCAAAATAACAAGTTGATATCCATCTAATGAATTCTTTTTATTTGGTGAAGTAGAATCATCTTTTATGAGACTACTTCCTTTAATTTTTATTTCTTTAACATCTCCAATACTTTTTAAATATCGTTTTCGAATTTCAGGATCAATTGTTAATCCTTTAATATGCTTTATACCACCTTTTCCTTCACCTAATACTCTCATTTCATTTTGTGTAACATTATCTAATTCATCAGGTTTAAAGTCATTCATAATTGTAATTAATTCTTCTTTTTCTTCTTTTGAAATGCATAATTTTTTTTCTAATGCATCTAAAAAATCCATTGAAGCAGTAAAGTCTAAAATATGATGAGTAATTAACTCTGAAATCTTATTAATATTTTTATAGTATTTTTCAAAAAATTCTGCAGAAATACCTTCGAAAAATTTACTAGAAGGCATTTTTATATCATCACGATTACCATATATAGTCTCAAAATCATCCATATTTAATTTATCAGCTGAATATAATTTAAAAGCTGATTCAAATTTATAATTTCTTTTTCTTAATATATCTTTAACTGAAGATGCTCTATAACTTCTACAAACTTCCTCAGAAGAGAAAACATTTATTGCAAGTAGCTCAGCAACCACATCTTCAGATAATTCATCCCTTTTTAAAAGTCGTATAAAATCATTTTTCTTAAGCAGATTATCATCTAAAAACATTCTTATGTTTACTGGATTTAACATAGAAACAAACTCAGAAGATTTTAAGTAATCTGATAAATCTTTAGAAGTACCACTAATTCTCAAATTACCTTTAGAGTTATTTGTAGCACCTCTTGGTATATATTTTCCATCAACTGAAATAGGTTTATTCTTATTTTTATTTTTCTCTTGTAATAATTGATTTGATTTTAGCATTGTCCTTATTAATCTTGTTTTTATTTCATCTAAAGTATAAAAATCCGTTCTTTCACTATCAATATTTGTTCCAACTTGATTACCATTAACTGAAACAATAATACCATTATCAAAACAAAATTCATCATAACCAGCATGTTTTCCAGATTCTGCATCTATTATCCATTTTAAATATTTTTTTGCTAGTAAACCTTGAAATAAAATATATCTATCAGGACTAAAATCATTTGAATTTGCAATTAATTCATCAGTTATTGATTTAGCACTTATATGAGTAGCTAATGCATCTGTATTGGAAATTCTTAATCCTTCATAAAAAAATTCTGCTTTTGAATCCAAAACTTTATAATATAGTTTCGATAATTCATCTTCAGTTCTATTTTTTTCATTTATTGTAGCCCTTATCTCTTCTGAACTTAAATCATTTCTTTTTAATCTAGATTCTAATTCTTTTCGTCTTTCTACAAATTGTCTTTTTAATTCATTATGAATTTCAGCTAATTCATCCACACTCTTACTAGATGTACTTTCGAAATCATCAAAATTATCTATTACTTCACTTCGTCTTTGATTTATTTTCTCGTATATTCTAATTAATATTTCATTTAATTTCTTTTTATTTTTTCCAATAAAAAAAATGGATATTTCACTTGGATCCATAAACAAATTAAACTCAGGCATCTTTAAAAATTCTTCTAACTCTTTCTTCATAATACCTCCAATATTAACTCTATTAATATTGTAACAAATTTTGAAATATAAGTCAAATTATGTAAAGTATTATACCACAATTTACATAATTTGACTCATTATGTAAATTGTGGTATAATATAATTTGATAAGACACAGTTAACCTTTATTTCACCCCAATATGGGGAGGAGGAAACAGCATGGCAGAAGAAAGAATAAAAAAAGATTTCCCTCACTGGGTATACGGAAGGTACATGTTAATGATACCCGGTGAAAAATTTAATGCCACTGACAAAAAAGGGCACAGTTTCACGATTGAGCGTGACCTGCACCCTACAATGAGGGTTTCAATTCGCCCTCTCGGAGACAGTCAGTAAATTAGCAAAGTCCCGCCCCAGCGGAGAGAACTCTCCCGCTTCGGCGGGCTTTGTCGTTTTATTATAATTAATATCATCTTTTTACTACTCAAGCTCAAATGCGCCTGTATATAACTGGTAATATGTTCCTTTCTCAGCAATTAAGTCTTCATGGTTTCCTCTTTCTATTATTCTTCCATGGTCTAAAACTATTATTGCTTTTGAATTCCTTACAGTTGATAATCTATGCGCAATTACAAAAACTGTTCTTCCTTCCATTAATTTATCCATTCCATCTTGAACAATTTTCTCTGTTCTCGTGTCTATACTTGATGTTGCTTCATCTAATATCATTACTGGTGGATCATTTAGTGCTGCTCTTGCAATTGATAAAAGCTGTCTTTGTCCTTGAGATAAGCTACTTCCATCACCTTTAATTACTGTATCATATCCATCTGGAAGTCTCATAATAAAATCATGTGCATTTGCAAGTTTTGCAGCTTTTATAACATCTTCATCAGACGCTAAATCATCACTATATTTTATATTATCTTTAATTGTACCTGTAAATAGATTCGTATCTTGCAAAACCATACCAAGAGATAATCTTAAATCATCCTTTTTTATTTTGTTAATATTAATTCCATCATATCTTATTTTTCCATCTTCTATATCATAAAATCTATTTAATAAATTAGTAATTGTAGTTTTTCCGGCACCTGTTGCACCAACAAAAGCTATTTTTTGACCTGGTTTTGCATAAATACTAATATCATGAAGCACTAGTTTATTTTCTTCATATCCAAAGTCAACATTATTTAGTTCAATATGTCCTTTTAGTTCAACATATTCTAATGTTCCATCACTATGTGGATGTTTCCATGCCCACATATCTGTTTTTTCTTTAGTTTCAACAACTTTTCCATTTTCATGTTTTATATTTACTAAAGTTACATATCCATCATCTTTTTCAGGTTCTTCATCCATTAAATTAAATATTCTACCAGCACCTGCTAAGGCCATAGCAACTGAATTTAATTGCTGAGAAATTTGGCTTATTGGTCTTATAAATGTTTTACTAAGTTGTAAGAAAGAAACTATTAATCCAACTGTAATATTTCCAATGCCATATACAGCAAAAAGTCCACCAACAATTGCTATTATAGAGTATTGTACATTTCCAAGTGCTCCCAGTGTTGGCATTAAAATACTTGCATATTTATTTGCATTATATGCATTTTCACATAATTCATCATTTATTTTATCAAAATTTTCTTTAGTTATTTCTTCATGGCAAAATACTTTTATTACTTTTTGCCCATTTATCATCTCTTCAATATATCCATTTACTTTACCAACAGATTCTTGTTGTTTTATAAAATACTTAGCACTTTTAGATGCAATATTTTTAGTAATACTTAGCATAAAAGCTAAAGAAAGAATAACAACTGCTGTTAAATATCTATTTGTAACTATCATTGCAACAAATACTGCTACAATTGTAATTGCAGATGAAATAAGCTGAGGTATACTTTGTGAAATCATTTGACTTAAAGTATCTGTATCATTAGTGTATCTACTCATTATATCTCCATGTGTATGTGTATCAAAAAACTTAATTGGTAATCTTTGCATTTTAACAAACATTTCATCTCTAATTAATTTAAGTGTTCCTTGAGTGATATCTACCATAACTCTACTTTGAATGAATCCTGCAAGTGTTCCAACACTATAAATTACAATCATAACACCAATTGCACCAATAAATGGCCCAAAGTTTGGATTACTTGTTCCTATTAGAGGTGTAATATAATCATCTATTAGAACTTGCAAATATAGTGAACCTGCAACCATAGATACACTTGTTAATATTACACATATAAAAACAAGTATAAATCTTTTTTTATAATTTTTACTAATATAACTTACAAGTCTTTTTAAGATGTTCATATCAAGCTTTGGTCTTTGTCTTTTATTTAATTTATCTTCCATATTTATTTCGTTCCTTTCTCAAGGCATAATTCTTAATTTGTAATTTTAAATATAATCTATGATTCCACTTTCATCTGTGATTCATAAACATCTTTATAAATTTCATTATTTTTCATTAATTCATCATGTGAACCCATGCCATTAATTTTACCACCATCTAGAACTATTATTTTATCAGCGTCCTCAACAGAAGATACTCTCTGTGCTATTATTATTTTTGTAGTATTTGGTATTTCCTCTTTAAATGCTTTTCTAATAGCACTATCTGTTTTTGTATCTACTGCACTTGTAGAATCGTCTAATATTAATATTTTAGGTTTCTTTAAAATTGCTCTTGCGATACATAATCTTTGTTTTTGACCACCAGATACATTAGTTCCTCCTTCTTCAATATATGTATCATATTTATCTGGAAAGTTCTCAATAAATTCATCTGCACATGCTAATTTGCATGCTCTTATAATTTCTTCATCAGTAGCCTTAGGATTTCCCCATCGTAAATTTTCCTTAATTGTTCCTGAAAATAAAACATTTTTCTGAAGTACCATAGCTACTTCATTTCTAAGAGATTCTATATCATAATCTTTAACATTTATTCCAGCTACTTTTACTTCGCCTTTTGTAGCATCATATAATCTTGGAATTAATTGTACTAATGTGGATTTAGAACTACCAGTTCCACCAATTATTCCAATAGTTTCACCAGAATTTATTTTTAAATTTATATCTTTTAAGCAAGTCTTATTATCATCATCTACATAACTAAAATCAACATTAATAAATTCAATAGAACCATCTTTTATTTCTTTAATTTGTTTTTCATTATTTTTTAAACTACTTTCTTCTTCAAGAATTTCAACTATTCTTTCAGCAGATGCTCTAGAAATCATTATCATAACTAAAATTATTGAAAGCATCATAAGAGATGTAAGTATTTGCATCGCATAAGAGATCATACTTGTAAGTTCACCTGTCGTTAGATTATTAGAAATAATCATTTTTCCACCAATTAGTGAAAGTAGTACAATTACAGTATTTATAGATATTTGCATTAAAGGGTTATTTAATGCTACAATTTTTTCTGCTTTAGTAAAGTCTTTATATATTTCATCTGAAACCTTAAAAAATTTATTAATTTCTTTTTCTTCTGTTACATAAGATTTTACAACTCTAATTCCTTTAATATTTTCTTGTGTAATATTATTTAGTTTATCATATGTTTTAAAAACTCTTTCAAATATAGGATGTGCTTTAGTTGCAATAAAATATAGTCCTACTGCTAAAAAAGGTACAACTGCTAAGAAAATTAGTGCTACTTTAACATTAATTAAAAATGCCATTATAAGTGAAAATATAAGCATTATTGGAGATCTAAATGCAATTCTTATAATCATTTGGAATGCCATTTGTACATTATTTATATCTGTAGTGTGTCTTGTAATAATACTTGCTGGACTGAATTTATCTATATTCGCAAATGAATAACTTTGCACATTATAAAACATATCTTTTCTTAAATTTTTAGCAAATCCTGTAGATGCTTTTGCAGCACATCTACCTGCTAAAATACCGAAAATCATAGCTAAGAATGCACATATTAATAGTAAAATGCCATAAAATATAATTTTTTCTCTGTTTCCCTGATTTATACCTTCATCAATTAAAAAAGCCATTATAAACGGTATAAGTACATCAATAATTGACTCAATACTAACTAAAATAGGTGTTAGTATTGTTGCTTTTTTGTATTCTCTAATTGATTTTGCTAACGTTTTTATCATACTTTCTCTCCTTAAAAAATATCTAATTCAACTGGGCAGTGGTCACTTCCCATTATATCATCATGAATTATTACATCATTAATTTTATCTTTTATTTTATCAGATACAATAAAATAGTCAATTCTCCAACCAATGTTTTTTTCTCGTGCTTTCCCCATATAAGACCACCATGTATAGCTATTCTCTTTATTTGGATATTTATATCTGAAACAATCTATAAATCCAGAATTCAAAAGCTTAGTCATTTTTCCTCTTTCTTCATCTGTAAAACCGCAATTACCTTTATTAGATTTTGCATTTTTTAAGTCTATTTCATTATGAGCAACATTTAAATCTCCACAATAAATTACTGGTTTAATACTACTTAATTTTTTTAAATACTTTCTAATTTCATCTTCCCAAATCATTCTATATGGTAATCTTTCAAGTTCTCTTTTAGAATTTGGAGTATAACAATTAACTAAATAAAACTCTTCATATTCAAGAGTTATTACTCTTCCTTCATTATCATGTTCTTCAATTCCTATTCCATTTTTTACACTAATTGGCTCTTGCTTTGAAAAAATAGCAGTACCTGAATATCCTTTTCTTTCAGCACTATTCCAATATTCATAATATTCATCAAATATGCTTTTGGTTTCTTTATCTAACTGGTCTATCTGCATTTTTGTTTCTTGAATACAAAAAATATCTGCATCTATTCTATCAAAAAAATCTTTAAATCCTTTTTTCACTACTGCCCTTAGTCCATTTACATTCCACGAAATAATTTTCATTTTATTCTCCTATTTAAATAAATTAGCGTGTAAAATAAAAATATTTGTACACGCTAGAATTTCTTCTTAATTTAAAGTTATACTGTTATTGTATTATCATCTTCAGAATTCATATTATTATTTTCTGATGGGATATCATTATTAACCATCTCAGTAGATACTGAAGAATTTCCAAAAGAAAATGTTTTTTTACTACTTCTAGCTTTTTCTTCAAATTTCTTATTAAACTCTTCTCTAGCATCATTTAATGAATCTTGAATAGCATTAAACATTTCTTCAACATCTTGTCGTGTAAAATCATATGAATTACTTCTAGCCATCGGCTCTAATATTTGAATATCGTGCAAAACATTATTTACTCTCTTTCCAGCAAATTCAATAAACTTATTTCTTTTTTCTTCATTTACTTCTCTTTCCATTTGTTTCCCCTTCTTTTCCTTCATTTGCACTAGATTAATAATCAGTACTATTAACTATTTTGTAATATATCACATAATAATTTTAAAGTCTAGAATATTTTTATAAAGTTTTTATTAATCAAATTTAATTTAGCTATTATTCACAGCTAATTAAATTTCATATAAGATTAGTTATTATTTAATTTTTTCAAAAAAATGCTAGTTCAAGTTAATTTTTGTTAAAAATCTAAATTA
>DJXP01000067.1:0-12942 GCA_002449785.1 Clostridiales bacterium UBA7001 | reverse complement strand
TAAATTAATTTTATGGCACCCTTTCAAGGCAAGCTCGAACTATTTCCATAAAATTAATAAAGATTTTTTAAACAAAAATTCCTTTCAAGGCGCATTATTTTTTTAAAATTAAATAATAACTAATCTATAGTATAAATTAAATACTGTGAATAGTAACTAATTATAATTAATACTATTATTTTATAATTTCTGCTACTTTTTTACTAGGCATACCAGGAACAGCCATAATCACACTTCCATCTTCTATTTTTCTATTTTTTCTTACATATGCTTTAAGTCCTATATTACAATTTTTTCCAATTGTTACTCCTGGCATAATATAACTTTCTGCACTAATTAATGTATTACTTCCTATTTTAACTTTATTTAGTATTAAATGATTTCCCTCAAAAATATGACAAGATATGTTTGCATCTCCACCTATTATTACATTATCATCAATCTCTAATAAATATGAATCATGCAATCCTACTGTATTAATAAATACATTTTTACCTATTTTACATCCCAAAATTCTATAAAATATTTTAGCAAATGCTGTACCTGAAACATATGGTAATACTAAATTAAGTAATATTACATGTAAACCTGAATATATAAGCCATCTTGCAAATAGTGGTGAATTTGTAGAATATCTTCCGTGGTTTAAATCCAATAACTAGTATTTTTTCAAAAATCGCAAATACTATTAATGCAAATATAAAAAATAAATAAATAGCAATTCCAATTATTATTCCTAATAATATCATACTTTTTAGAGAATTAATTTCAGTATGTTTTAAAAAACTAAATATTAAAAAAATTGAAGGTAACATTGATATACCAATCACAAGCCCATAAAAAATATATGTTAATAAAGAAATAACCATTGATGTAAGTGGATTATTCATTAAAAAATCTATTATTTTTTTCATATTTTCTCCCTTCACATAAAAACATAAATATTATAACAAACTATATTTGTGTTTTCAAGGATAACTATAAAAGCACTATAAAACTCATGTGAAACTTGTAATTTTACGATTTTTTTTATATAATATATGTAGATAGTTTTTAGGAGAAATTTTATGAATCATTATGAAGTTTTAGGCATCAAAAAAACAGCTACTCAAAATGAAATAAGAGAAGCTTATAAAAAATTAGTTAAAAAATATCATCCGGATTTATATCAAGGTGATAAGACTTTTGCTGAGAAAAAAACTCAGTCTATTAATGCTGCCTATGAAGTATTGTCAGATCCAGAATTAAGGGAAAAATATGATGATGAAATTACTCCAAAAACATATTCACCTAATAATTCTACAAATTATAATTATAATACAAATTATTCTACTCAAAGAAATAACAGTGCTTATTCATATGATAATTATAGAAGGAACAATTCTGGTCAATACTCAACATATAACGACTTTTATCAAAGACGTTATAGTAATTATCATAGATCAAAAGTACCAAATTCAAATTATACAAATTATAGCCATTCTAGGCAAAATAAATCTTTTTTTGAATTAATTTTCAAAACTAGTAAACAACAAATAATTGCAGTAATTATAATTTTTATTATTTATTTAGTAACTCTTTTTTCTAATATCACAGAATATAGTTCAAATTATAAAAATGTCAAAAACGAATCATCAAATTATACTAATTCATATGATAATGATAGATTCTATTCTGATTACAAAGATTTCGATGTTAATGATTACTACTCTGATTCCGAATTATATGATATATATGAAAAAGATTATGCAGATAGTTTCAGTTCTTTTGAGGAATTTAAAGAAGTTTTATCACAATATCTGTATATATATATTTACAATAATGATTAAATTTTTACACAAAATTGTTTTTTTATAATATAATATTATAAATTATTATTTTCTAGGAGGTTCTTATGAAAGAATACAAATTAGCCATTGTTGGAGCTACAGGTTTAGTACGGAAGAAAAGTAATAGAAATATTAGAAGAATATAAACTTCCAATTTCTGAATACGCACTATTTGCAACTAGAAAATCAGCTGGAACAGATTTTTTCTTTAATGGAAAACAAATTCTAGTAAAAGAATTAAAAGATGATTCATTTGATGAAGGTTTTGATTTTGCAATCTTCTCTGCTGGCAGTGAAGCTTCGAAACACTATGCTCCTATCGCAGCATCTAAAGGATGTATAGTTGTAGATAATAGTAGTGCTTTTAGAATGGATAAAGATGTTCCATTAGTTGTTCCAGAAGTTAATCCTGAAGAAATACCTAATAATCATGGTATTATTGCTAATCCAAATTGCTCAACAATACAAGCAGTTATTCCACTTAAAGCATTGGATGATAAGTATAAAATAAAAAGAATTGTTTATTCTACTTATCAAGCTGTTTCTGGTGCAGGACAAGAAGGTGTTAATGATTTAAAAAATGGATTAGAAGGTTTAGCTCCCAAAAAATTCCCTTACCAAATTGTAAATAATTGTATTCCACATATAGATAAATTTGATTCAAATGGTTATACCTTCGAAGAAGAAAAAATGATAAATGAAACAAGAAAAATCCTAAAAAACCCTGATTTAAAAATAACAGCAACAACAGTAAGAGTTCCAGTTGAGAATTCTCATAGTGAATCTATAAATGTAGAGTTTGAAAAAAATTTTGATTTAAAAGAATTAAAAAATGTTTTAGAAAATACAAATGGTGTTATAGTACAAGATGATATAGAAAACAACATTTATCCTCTAGCGACAAATGCAACAGGTCATGATGAATCTTTTGTTGGAAGAATTAGAAGAGATTATAGCGTTGAATCTGGTATTAACTTTTGGTGTGTATCTGATAATATTAGAAAAGGAGCTGCATCAAATGCTGTTCAGATTATTCAAAAATTAATTGAACTTGATAACCAATAGAAATGTTAAAGAATATATTTTATATTATTACAAATAATAATATAAAATATATTTTTTTTGAGGTTTTCAATGAATTCGGTAAATATTTATAGTGAAAAAAATAATGAAATAAAAAAATTTTTAGAATTATTCTATACTAAAAATTTTAATATGAATAATATTTTTAGTTATAATAAAGAATTTGATAATCCAATTGAAATGATTGATTTAATTAGCTGTTTTGTTGATAATAATGATAAATTTGAAATAAGCATCTGGATTAGCATAGATGAAGGAATATATATTAAAATTAACGAAAATAATATAAATTCTATTATTAAGTATTTATACGAAAGATATCCATGGTAGATATATATAAAAACAGTGGAATGGTTATAATATCTTTTTCCATCCCACTGTCTAACATTATTTATTCTTCTTCATTATTTGTAACTTCGATTACTTCTGCTTCTTTTGTATTTTGTGGTTCTTCTTTTTTCACTTCAACATTTTCTACTTTTGGTTGTTCTTTTCCACATTTAGAACAGAACAAATCATCAGCATCTAATTTTGCACCACAATTTGAACAAGTTTTTACTTTTCTAATACTTAATAGTTTTTCTTTAAGCTTAGATATTTCATCATTAGAATTAGAAATTTTATCACATTTTTCTAATATTTCCTCTTCAGCTACTGTTTTACCATCTTTTAATTCTGTATAAACAGTTTTTCCAATTTCTAAATAAAGATCTTCTGTTTTTTGTTTTAGTTCATTAATTCTACCTTTTATTTTTAATTCTTCAGAAATATTACTAGCCTTTTCTTTAGTGAATTTATATGTTTCACTAGCTTTTTTACTTAATTTATTAAAAAAATCCATTATAATTCTCTCCTTTTTTTATTATTTATTCTGCTCTAAGGTCTCTAGTCATTAATCCATCAACTGCTTTTTGTGGGTCTAAACCATTGTATAATACATTATAAACAGCATTAACAATAGGCATTTCAATATTATATTTTTGTGATAATTTATATGCTACATCAATATTGTCTATACTCTCTATTGTCATTCCTACTTCTTTTTTTGTCTCTTCAATACTTAGTCCTTTTCCTATTAATTCTCCTGCTCTTCTATTTCTACTATGAACACTTCCACAAGTTACAATCAAATCACCTAATCCAGTTAACCCATAAAATGTTTTTTCTTTACCACCCATTGCTACTCCAAGTCTAGATATTTCTACTAATCCTCTTGTAGCTAAGGCTGCAAATGAATTATCTCCAAGTCCTAAGCTTACAGCTACACCTGCGCAAAATGCTATTATATTTTTAAGAGCCGCACCTAATTCTACACCTTTAATGTCAGATGATGTATACATTCTCATTGTTTTACTTTTAAATACATCTACTACTGTTTCTTTAACATCCTCATCTTCTGATGCAACAACAAGTGCTGTTGGAATGTTAATAGAAACTTCTTCTGCATGACTTGGACCTGATAAAATACCATATTTACATCCAGGTATTTCTTCTTTAATAACTTCATCAAGTGTTAATAATGTTTCTGCTTCAAAGCCTTTTGAACACATTATTATCATTTGATTAGGACTTACATAATCTTTATATTGTTTAATAGTACTTCTAACAAATTTTGATGGTGTAACATGTAAAATAATATCAGCCCCTTCTATAACTTCTTCTATATTACAAGAACACATTAAACCTTCAGGAATAGTTGCATGTGGTAAAAACATACATTTTTTTTCATTATTAATTTTATCTCTCTCTTCTTCACTAAAAGACCATACTTTTACCTCATTATTATTGTTGCTTAAATAGATTCCTAAGGCACTTCCCCAGCTTCCACTTCCAATTATAGCAATTTTTTTCATATTATCCTCCAATCTTATTCTTTATTTTGTTCAATTTCACTAACTTCTATATTCTCTTCTTGACTTTTATTAGCTTTATCCTCTTCATTATTTGAACTATTTTCAGTTGTTCCTGATTTTTTAAAGGACAATCTATTCTCAGTTCCAGCAAATATTCTTTTAACATTAGATCTATGATTAAATATTACAAGCCCTGCAAGTAATAGTCCAAATAATACAAAACTTACATCATATTCAACAATATATGATGAGTCTCTCAAGAATACAACTAAAATTGCAAAAAGAATTGCAGCAGAAATTGATCCTAAAGATACAATTCTTGTAATAGCCATTAAAGATAAGGCAAAAATCAAACAAATTAATCCTATTTTCCAGTTAATTATTAGTATAATGCCTAAACTAGTAGCAACACCTTTTCCACCTTTAAATCCAAAAAATATTGGATATGTATGCCCTATAACAACAAATAATGCAGCAATTTCAACAAGAATAGCTTTACTTGAGTTCTTAGCTATAACACCTATTAATAATGAAATTAATACTGCTACTACCCCTTTTAATATATCACATACTAATGTTAAGGCAGCAGCTTTTTTTCCAACTGTTCTTAATACATTTGTACTTCCTGCATTTCCACTTCCTTTTTCTCTAACATCAAAACCGGCAATTTTTTTGCTTATTAAAACTGAGAAATTAATACTACCAATAAAATATGCAATTAATGCCATTAAAATATAAGAAATCATTTACTCTTCCCCCTTTTCTCTTATAATTATTCTAATTGGTGTTCCTTCAAAGCCAAAATTATTTCTAAAACAATTAATTAAATACCTCTGATATGAAAAGTGAAATATAGATTTATTATTAACAAATATTATAAATGTAGGTGGTTTTGTACTTGCCTGTGTTCCATACAATATTTTAAGTCTTTTTCCTTTATCTGTTGGTGGCTGAACAACTGCAATGGCCTCATTAATTACTTCATTTATAACTGCAGTTGAAATTCTTTTACTATTTTCTTTTGCAACATTATTAATTAATTCAAAAATTTTATTAACTCTTTGGCCTGTTTTAGCTGAAATAAACATAATTGGTGCATATTGCGCATATGATAATTTATCATAAACTTCTTTTTTGTATTTTTCTAAAGTTCCAGTATCTTTTTCAATTTCATCCCATTTATTTACAACTATTATTATACCTTTTCCTGCTTCATGAGCTTCTCCTAAAATCTTAGCATCTTGATCTGTTACACCTTCTAACGCATCAATTAAAACTAAGCACACATCTGCTCTTTCAATTGCTAAAAGAGTTCTCATAACACTGAATTTTTCAATTGACTCATTTACTTTAGATTTTTTCCTAATTCCTGCTGTATCTATAAAAATATATTTACCAAATTCATTTTGAAATTCAGAATCTATTGCATCCCTTGTTGTTCCAGCAATATCACTTACTATACTCCTCTCTTCATTTAAAATTGTATTTAATAATGATGATTTACCAACATTAGGCTTTCCAATTATTGCAACTTTTATTCTTTCATCATTTTCATCAAATTCATCTTGAGGTGGTAATTTATAATAGATTTCATCTAATAAATCTCCAATTCCAATTGCATTAGCAGCAGATATAGGATGTGGCTGACCTAATCCCAAATTATAAAACTCATATAACTCTGCTGGTGGCTCTCCATAATTATCAGATTTATTACAAACTAAAATTACGGGCTTATTTGTTTTTCTAAGCATTATTGCAATTTCTTGATCTGCTGATGTGACTCCTTGTCTTATATCTGTCATAAATAATATAACATCTGCAAGTTCTATTGCAATTTCGGCTTGCCTTTTCATTTGAGAAATAATTACATCATTAGATTCTGGTTCAATTCCACCAGTATCTATTAAAGTAAATTCTCTATCTCTCCATGATGTTTCTCCATAAACCCTATCTCTTGTAACGCCTGGTGTATCTTCTACAATTGAAATTCTCTGACCTATTACATAATTAAAAAATCTAGATTTGCCAACATTAGGTTTTCCAACTATGGCAATTATAGGCTTAGACATTCTATACTCCTTTCACACTTCATTTTTATATAATTATAACTCTTTATATTTAATGTTTTTTCCATACATATACTCCAAATATTATTAAAGAAATACTTGATATTATTATAGAAACATTCATTATTTTAGTTCCTACATAGTTAACTTCTAATTTAGCATTATCGTTTTTTCCCATTACAAACCCGATAAATCCATTTTTTGTCTCAAATGTGTCTGTTATCATTCCATCAAGTCTTACTTCATATCCTGGATAATAAATATATGGTAATTCTAAAATAGTATAATTTTCCCCTTCTACTTTTATATCTGCTGTATAATGAGTTCCCTTTTTTATTTCATTTTGAATAATTGCACTACCTTCTATTATATCAATATAATCATCTCTGGTAGCAATATAAAATCTATTTTGATATGCTTTGACCGGAAGATATTCCTCTTTTCCAAGTCCTGCTATTGCTTCTGACTCTTTACCAGAAATTCTACCTAGTGTAATATTTTCTATATTAGCTAAATTTTCATCATATAATAGATATCCTCTAAATGCAACCGTATAAAACACCGCTATACATGATATTATAATAACATCTTTATAATCAAATTTTTTTACTAACACATATGCATTAATTGAACAAGTGATGCTGAAGAAAAATGAAGCCATTATCATCATTCTCCAAGGGAATTGTATTATAGATATTTCTTCTGGTAATAATTTCCATGGGAAATATTTTGTACTCATCCAAATACTAATAATACCAGAAATCAAACAGAACACATAAGTTTCTTTAATTTCATCATCCATGAGCCTAATAGCCATTATTGAAACTGCTAACATAACAATTATATGTGGACCTAATTCAAACACAAATGAACCATCGTTTTTTGATACAAATAATTGAGTAATTTTTAGTCCTTTATCTTGAACACTTTCTCTTGTAGCCATCATTCCAGGCTCATATACTTGGTATTTGCAAAATATTTTAGCTTCAATTAATGGCATCCAATAAAAACATGATATAGTTAAAATAAAAATAATATTTACTATTAAAGATTTTTTTACATTTGTCTTATTAATTTTTTCAATATTTAATCCTATATAAAGTGCTGAAAAAAATAATACAATAATTGTTGATAAATTATGTGTAACCAAAAGTCCAACAGCACCAATAGTTAAATAGTAGTGTTTTGATGATGTATATAAAATGTTATATAATCCTAAAAATACTAGTGGAATAAAAACAAATGAAACATATTCCCCTAATGCATGTCTTATATATAAATCTGTTAAATGATAAGGAAAACTTATATATAAAATTGCTGATAATAAAGCTACATCATAATTTCCAATATAATTATATATAAATTTATACATAAAATATCCAGATAAAATCAAACATAAAAAAACAAATATTTTATATGCTGTAATAAAATTTGATGTGAATAATTTAATAATAATAATACCAAATGTGGAAAGTGGTCCATAAAACAAATTCCATGAATATCCAAATCCATTAGAAAAAGAAGAAATTACATTTGGTATAGATTTATTATCTTTAATGCTTAAATACGTTCCATATGCTCTAGAAATATGCTGAATTCCATCATCTACATATACATTCAAATTTTTGTTTAATAATGGTATAGATAAGAAAATTGAGACTAATATAATAACTATTATATTTATTAAATTTCTATTTTTTAATATTATTTCTTTCAATTTCAATACCCCTAAAATTTCGAACTTCTGAATTATTAGTACTCTAGCTGTCCATTTAAATATTCATCATTTTCAATCCAATCTTGTACTAGAAATGTTATATATTCATTTTTATTAACTCTTACAATTACTTTTTCAATTCCAGCATTTATTATTATTTTCCTGCACATTAAACAAGGAGCTGCTCCTTCTTCATATTCATGAACTTCATCACCTTTAAAACCAACTAAATATAATGTAGATCCTATCATTTTTTCTCTAGAAGCACTAATTATTGCGTTTTGCTCACTATGTACTGACCTACATGCATCATAGCTTCCATGTCTTTTATCTGGAAACATTTTTTTCTTGTTGCAATAACCCAAATCTGAACAATTAATTCTTCCTCTTGGAGCACCACTATACCCAGTTGAAATTATTTCATCATTTTTCACAATAACTGATCCATATTTTTTTCTTAGGCAAGTTGACCTTGTTGCAACAGTTTCTGCGATATCTAAATAATAATTTATTTTATCTATTCTCTTACTCACTACTTTAAACTATATAAATATTTTTAAAAACACTTATATCCTTTCTTTTATTAATATAAAAATCCATTACTATTTTACACTAAAAAGTATGTATTGTCAAAATAAAAAAAACATGGAGCTTTCTCCATGTTTTTTATATAAAAAATTAATTATTCTGCTTTTTTTGCAATTACTTCTTTTCCATCATAGTAACCACAGTTTGCACATATAGTATGTGGTCTAACTGGTTCATGACAGTGTGGACATACTGATAAATTTTGTTCTTCTAATTTCCATGTTGATCTTTTACTACCTGTTCTAGCTTTTGACCATCTTCTTTTTGGTTGTGCCATTTATAATCCCTCCTTTAGTGACTATTTATATATGTTATAGTATTATTACTCTTAAAAGTTACTATGATAGTATATAACTATTTTAGTTGTTTGTCAAGTCCTATTTTAGCAATTGTTATGCTATTATGCATTTTTCCTGTTTTGCCAATCTACTGGAACAATAACAGATTCTTTATTCATACTATTCTTAAATGTTTCAAATTGGCTCTTCCCTCTTTGAATAATAATTTCATTTTCTAATTTTTTATTTTCTAATTTCAAAAAATTGGTTTGAACTCTTATATCTCCAAATATTCCTTTAGGTTTTTCCTCATGAATTATTGGTAAATAACTCTGACTATTATCAATTTTTTTACATGCTAATTCATAAATATACTCGTCACTATTTGGCTTATTTTCATTTTCTGATTTTTCTTTAAGTTGTTTATAAAGTTGCTCCATTTCCGGACTAAATTTTCCACTAAGTTCAGAAATAGCACAAGCAAATAAATCTGCTAATAAATCTTCTGTTTCAAATTCTGATTTGCTACCTAGTTTTTCAGTTTGAAGTAATTCAATTTTTAATTTTACATTTTTAAGTTTTTCAATTTGTAAACTATTTTTTCCAGTTAATCCACCTAAAAAAGTAATTCCTTCTTCAGCAATTTTTTCTTTGTCACTAATATATTTATCTAATTTAGCTGTTTTTATAGCACTTTGTACTCTCATATACAAATTTGTTTTATTCTCATTATTTTGAATAGAATCCATATCATATGTACCTCATAATTTACATTATTAATTGTATTCTATCAATATGTATGAAATAATTCAAGTACTTTTTATAATTTGTATATGTTAAAAATTATTTTTTTATTTCTGGATTATCTTTAAATATTTCATCTACAAAATCATCTTTTATTCTAAAGGCTTTTACATATCCACCTAAGGATGAGGCTTTATCTTTTAAAGCTTCAACATCAGAATTTACATATATTTTGGCTTTACCTTTTCCATTTTTAGCTTCTTGAACAAGATTAGATACTGGTGAATTACCATCAAATGCTAATACGATAGAATTTCTTCTTTCAAATATTTCATAATTAAAGCTTTTATAAATACCCATCTCTTCTCTTTCAGTTGAAATTCTTATTCCATTAATATCATCTTTGAGTAAGTTATCTACTTCTTCAGCAGATACTTCTTTTGGAATTATTGCATTTATTTCAAATTTTTTATTAAGTTCTTTTGCCATATCCATAACAGCTTTTTCATATCCTGTTATTTTATGTCCTACAACAAAATACACTTTATTATCATCTAAGTTTTCAACAAGTTGTTTTATTGCTTTTCTTCCTTCTTCATTTAAAACTGTTTTCCTATTTTTAGCATTAAAGCTTCCACCAGCTATAATAATTGGAATTTTATTTTCTGGTAAATTCTTAATTTTATTTTTAAGTTCTTTTTCTGAATCTAATTTTGAACTAATTCTCATAGGGATAACATTGTTTTTACTTTTTTCAAAGTTTTCTTCTTGCAATTTTTTTATAGCTTCTCTAATGCTTCTTCCTCCTAAGAATTCTTCAAACTTCTTCTTCTTTTTATTAAAATACTTAGTTCTATCTGTAACAATTTCATTTTCAACATTTCTCATTTTAGCAAAATCTGAGTAATCTAGTCCTAATAAATTATATAATGCTAATTGTTCATCCATTGTATCTGTTCCATAAAATCCGCATCCATCAGTTCCTTGTACACATTTTACTCCATTTTTTAAATATTGTTTTAATGGATGTTTATTTACTATACTTAAATTATTTAATCTAACATTAGAAGTTAATTGAAACTCTAAAACTGCTCCCGTTTCAACCATTTCTTTCATCAAAGCTTTTCCTTCTTCAGACTCTAAATCTGCTGTATATAGTCCATGTCCAAGTCTGAATCTTGGCATTTTTTGTCCTTTTTCTAAAGACTCTTTTATACATTTAATAGAATTTGCAACATTATCTCTTAAACTATCATTTTCACCAGCATGTATTCTTATTGTAAAACCTTCATCTTCTTTAACAGCATATTGAACAAGTTCTTTAATTACAGGCTTTAGCTCAGTTATATCATTTATTTCCTCACCCATAAAGTCACTTCCTACAATATATGGACTTTTTGAAACTGCTTTTAAAACATCTAAATTCTCTCTTAAATAATTTTTGCTTGTTATTTGGTCTTTGATTATTGTAAGTGGAACTCTTCTAATTCCAACTAAAAATCTAATTGCAACACCTGTATCTTCTTCAATTTTAGGCATAACCTCATGTATTTCTTCTAATATATCTATTGAATTTGGCTTTACAAAATTTCTATCTGTAATTTCTACATAATTTACACCTTGTTTTTGATATTCTCTTGCTATCCATAAATATTTATCTTGTCTTATAGTATTATTTTTATATTTACTTCCTGACTTTTTATCTTGAATAATACTTTTAACATATTCAATAATATCACTATCTGGAATTTTATTAATTTTACTTATAGAAAGTTTAATTGGCTCATCACTCTTTTTTCCTTCACAGAAAACATATCTATAAATATAAACTTTTTCCAAATTTGTAAAAACAGCCTGCCCATCTTTAAGAAGTGCTAAACTTGATCTTATTTTTCTAATATTATATTCAGCATTTTCTAGATTATTTATTATTAAGTCTGCAAAATTAATAAAAGTATTATCATCAATCCTTCTTGTTAAATATTTTCCAGTAAGTCCAGAATCTTCGAATTGTTTTTCTACCAATTTTCTTTGCTCCATTACTTTTGTTTCTTGACTCTTAGTAATTTTCAAATTTAATTTTTTTATGTAGTAAAGAGGATATCTAATTTGATGTACTATTCCTAAAGCAATTAAAACATCAGGAGAAAGGTTTGCATTCATATGTGTATGCAAATCAGTTCTAAATTTATACTTTTTTAATATATAAGATTTTACAATTGTATGTTTAATATCTAATTTATAATCTTTTGTTTGTGACATTAAAGTTTTTGTTATAGCTGGAATTTTTGCTTTAATTTCAATTCTATTATTATAAATATTTGCAATTTTCATTCCACCAATTCTTAATATATAAACTTCTTCATTATCTCCATTTATTGATGCTGGAATTGTATTTTTAATTATCTTTAATCCTTCTTCATCATCTGTTACAGGCAATCCGCTAAGTTTTGCTAAATTATTTATTAAATTACCATTTTTATGATTAGGAGTTCTAATAATATAGGAAATTTCATCTTCAGATGAAGTTCGATATAGTTCAACTACGATATCTTTTTCTTTATCTAAATAAAACCTATTAAAATATTTTATATTTTCCATTTTATTATTATACTCCTCTCATATTATTATACTTATACTTGTTAATTCTATATTATACCAGAATTCAAAAAAATTTTCAATAGTTTTTATGTAAACTTTTTTCCTAAGTATTATAAACTATTAAAATGAAAGCACCGGACAGGAGATACATCTCCCGTCCGGCTGAAAGTTGAAAGTAAATAG
>DJXP01000016.1 GCA_002449785.1 Clostridiales bacterium UBA7001 | reverse complement strand
AATTTAAATTTCAAGAGAAAATATAGAATTAATGATAGTGAAGATGAAATAAATGAACTTGGAAAAAGTATAAATACTTTATCAGATAAATTGGAAGATACAATAAATCAGCTTAAAATTAATAATAGTGAGCTTGAAAAAGATATTGAAGCAAAATCTAAAATTGATGAGATGAGAAGACAATTTATTTCTGATGTGTCACATGAGCTAAAAACACCAATTTCTTTAATACAAGGATATGCAGAAGGTTTGGTTGAAAATGTAAATTCAGATGATGAAAGCAGAAAGTTTTATTCAGAAGTTATTTTAGATGAAGCAAATAAAATGGATAAACTTGTAAAAAGACTATTAGAGCTTATGAAACTTGAATATGATGACAGAAAATTTAATGATACAAAATTCGATTTAAATGAACTTGTAGAAGAAGTTATACGAAACTCAAAAGTAAGGCTTGAAGAAAATAATATACATGTTGATTTTAAGGAAGAAGAGCCAAAAATTGTTTATGCGGATGATTTCTATATAGAACAAGTTGTAACAAATTATTTTACTAATGCAATGAAAAATATTAAAGAAGTTGATGGAAAAAAGAAAATAAAAATTAGAATTAAAAATAGTAAAGAAGAGGGAAAATATAGAGTTACAGTATTTAACACAGGTGATAATATTGATGAAGAACATTTAAACAGAATTTGGACAAGATTTTATAAAGTTGATGAATCACGTGATAGGTCAAAAGGTGGTACAGGGATTGGTCTTTCACTTGTAAGAGCTATAATGACAAAATACAACTCTGCATATGGCGTTAATAATAAAAAAGATGGTGTTGAATTTTATTTTGATATAAAGAAAGGATAAAAATATGGAAGATAGTTATGCAAGAAACAAATTAATAGAAGTAATTAGAGAAAAAGGAATTTCAGAAAATTTTTTAAATTTACCAGGAGTAGTTGAAAGAATAGTTGAAGATGGAGCCAATATGTTTGAAAAAAGAATTATTACATCTCCAAAGAAAAATATAAATAAAGGAGAAGCTACATCATTTGTATATAGTACAAGTGACGATAAATTTATGAAATTTGCTATTATGTTAGATGGACATGTAGCAATAGATGTTATGCCAAGACAATCAAATAAACACTATCCAAGAGAAATAATTAGATTAAATGATGATGGAATTGATGTAAGACATACCTGTTATAAAACACCAGATGCTTATTCTGTGACTGAAAGAGGGGAAAATGGTATTATTGATAAAAAAGAGTATGTTCAGGGAAAAAGAATTTCAACATCTAATACATTAGATGTTGGGAATTGGAGACTTTTAGATTCAAATGGTAATGCATTAGGAATACCATTACTAGTAAATTATGAAACACCCGGAAAACAGGCAGATTCAAGATTTGAAAATCCACCTGTAATGGGCGATAGTGAGCTTGAAGCTGTAATAAGAAACAATTCAAATAAAGTTGCTTCTTTATATCCTAGTACACGTGAATATTTTGAAAGATTAATTCCTGTAGCTAAACAATCATATAAAGATAATATGCTTGTTATATCTCCAAAATATCGTGAGAGAAATAATAGAGAGAACAATTCATATAATGATGGAGAGATAAATATATAATTTATTCTTGCATAGGACCATCTTCTTTAAGAATAATTCCTCTTTCTAGATAGTCTTTTTGCATTTGTTTCTTTTTATTTTGGAATTCTTCTGAGCAAACTTTGGAAAAGCTAATTTTTGCTGTTCCAAAGCTTTTGCCTTGAAATTTTGTAACACCAATTATAGCTTCTGGATTATCTATAAAATATTGAGGATTTTTATAATTTCCTTTTTTATGATAATTAGTTTCAAATCCCAAATCTTTTAGCCATACTAACTCATCACCCATAAGAATGGGCGAATACATTGCAATAGTATCTACACCATTTAAAGGATAAAATCCATTATCTTTTAAATCTTTAAGTTTATCAATTGCATCTAATAAATATGGATTATATGCATCCATTGCTTTAAGAAAGCTTTCTTTATTACCAAATGGTTTTGTAAAATCAAGTGGCATATGGAGTAAAGCAGAATTATCTTTTATATTGAACAAAAATGCACCATTTAAAGAATAGTTTTCGCCTTTGCCTTCATTTTGTAAGGCAATTATTTTAGACTGTAATACATTTTTTAATTCTTCTTTAAAATCTAATGAATTTTGAACGCAATGTTTTTTTATATCTGTTAGATGATTTACAAGTTCATCATCTTTCATTATATCTATTTTTCCTAATAATGCATTAACCCAAACTTGATTTTCTTTTGTTCTTAAAGACCTTAACACTCTTTTAATTTTGGGTTTGAATTCTTTAACATTTGACATATATTCCTCCTTTAAAAAGTAGATTTTATTTTACATAAATTAAGTATTACTCTAGTCAAAATCAACATCAGAATGAGTATCTGTAGAAAAAGTATCTAATTCAGTTTCTTCTTTTTGTTCTTTGGCATTTAATAATTCTTTTTTTACAAGACCAGTATCTATTAATTCTTGTAATTCCGTTTCTTTAATAGAAAGAGCTGATGTTAATTTATGCATTCTTTTTTGAATTGCTTCTTTTCTCTCAGTATTATTTTGTGGTGTAACTTGATTTTCGTCATTTAACTCTTGCATTTTCTGAGTCTTGTATTGTTCTAATGTGGTTTCTTTACCAGAAATCTGTTTAAATTTCATTTCAGTTTGTAAACTTTTTCTTTCAGCATCTGCAATTTTTTGTTCATATTCTTTTTGTGATTCTAATAGCTTTTCTATTTGTTCTGTGTTTGAGGCTATAATTCTTTCAGAATTTTTGATTTTACCTCTGTTAAATAGGGAATTAAACAAATTACGTAATTTTTGAAAAATAGTTCTTGACTCAGGGTTTACAATTAAGCTATTTTCATCAATTTCACCATTTAATTCACTAATTTTTGATGTAACTATTTGAAGTTCTTGTTCATAATTTCTTTTTTCTTCATCGAATTTTTCTTTTTGTGGGTATAAGCTTTCAAATGCATCATCTATTTTTTCATGAGTTTCAATTTCTGTGTATTCTAAGCTAAGTGATTTCATTTCTGATTTAATATTTTCAATTTCTGAAATTTTTTCTTTATATGCTAAATTGATAATTTCTTTTGAAATTTCACTATATCCGGATTTATCTTGAAAAGAACTATCCTCAATTTTGCTTGAAAAATCAGGGTTATTTAATAACCTAGTTAATAAACCAAAATTAGGGTAGATTTGTTCAATTTCTTCTAGTTTATCTGCAGGAATGTCAGGGGTATTTTTATCGTAATCATATAAAATAGAAAGACCTTCATGAAAAGTTTTAAAAGATGTTTGTACAGATTCTATTTTATCAAAATTTGAGCGTTCTAATTTGGATGCTAAATTTTTATATATTTGTACTGAATGCCAAGAAAAATGTTCATTATTCTTGGCAACATCTGCAAAAATTTTTAGAATATCATCTGTAGAATAATCATTAGATCTTTTTAATTGCATATATCTGTCATAAAATATTTGTGCATTTTCTCCAATAAATTCATCTGAATATTTTTCATATGTTAAGTCTAAATGTGGATTACTAGTATAGCAACCTTTAAGAATATTTCTTAAAAAATTTTTTTTCATTTTTGGTGTCATTGGTTCTAAACCGTGTTCAGCTCTGATTTTACTTATATCGATTTCTTTAATCGGAAGACCTCTTTCTTCAGCCATTTGTTTTACATATTTATAATTAGGAGATAATTCATGTTCACCATTACTAACATAAAAAAGACCTTCAATTTCAAAATCGTCTGATACAATTTCTGGAAAGACTAGACGATTATCATAATTTAAAATTTCTCCATTATCTTCAATTGTTAGTTGCATACAGAAAGCTTCTATTTGTTGTGGCAATTGTATAGGTTTTGGTCCGTACAATAAATAATTTATCATCAGTACTATCATTTATTGTGTATGTGTCAGATTCATATGCAGCAACAATATTGTTTGGCTTAATAATTATTCCATAATTATTGCCTCTAAATAATCCTAACATATTATTATTAATAAGTGATGATGATATTAGTTTATCTTTAAAGTTACCTTTTAAGGGTCCTTTTGATAAGCTATGTACGAGATGAGCATCTGGATTGTTTGATAAATAATCTTTCCATATTTTAATAGCATGTTCATTATACTTTTTTATAATAGAGGAAATTGAAAATGTATCTGTGTTTTTTTGTGATAATAATTTTATCAAATCTTGTTGTATTTCTTTTAATTCTTCGTGTGTTTTAGGGTCTATATTAGTTGGATACTTATCTATTGATTCTATGGATTCAATAGCATGATTTGCAAGGTAATGCATATCAAAAGATGTTTCAACTTGTTTGGCTAATTCACATATTCCAATCATTTCAGGTAATTTACTATACATTTTTTGCGCCAGATCTTCTAGAGAAGTAGAATCTATTTTGTGACGAGGCATAGTTTTTTTAAATTGTTGAGATGATTTACTAGCTTGTTCTTGAAATTCCTCATATATTTCACTCCCAGGATGTATAAATATTGATATAGCTTCAGTACTAAGTTTAGTTTTATCGTATAATAACGTATAAATTTGACCTAACTCTTTAAAAGTAAGGCTTTCTTTATCTAAAAGTAATTTGATTTTTTCATAATCAGAAAATATATCATCATTTTTAAAAATACTTAATAATCTTTGTTTAGTTTGATTATCTATTTTAATTGGTTGCATTTATTTTCTCCTTATATGTTTATGATATAAAATAAGCAAAATAAATATCTCCTATATTATATTATACTAAATTTTGCGTTTTTTTTCAATTATGTAAATACTTTTTGAGATTTTATATTTAGGAAAAGCAAAAAAGATTAAAAAAACTCTTTACAAATTAAATAAATCGTAGTATATTAATATAAATTTATTTCAAATAAATTATTTCAAATGTCTCAATTTTCTAGAGACGAAAAATCAAATTTTAAAAATTCAATATTGAAAAGAGGTGATGAACTGCAATTGTTTTAGTTATACAAAATTAAATGTTAATGTAGTGTCTCTAATTTTAAGTTTAATCTTTACAATTATATGTACAGGTTTTATTTTGTCTTTTAATAAAGTCGAGGTTAATACTAAAATTGGAAGATATTATGGGAATACGAATGATATTAGTATGAATGCTTTAAATATAAGTAATAATGTTTTAAACCGTACGGCTCCAAATGTAGAAGAAGCAGAAAGTAATAATATATTAAATGAAGAAACACTTATTAATAATTCAATTGAATGGAAAATAGAAATTCCTAAAATTGAATTAGTAGCTAATATTTCAGAAGGAACTTCAAAAGAATTATTAGACGAATTTGTTGGTCACTTCGAAAGTACTCGGGAAAGATACAGGTAATGTTGGACTAGCCGCTCATAATAGAGGATACAAGGTGAACTATTTTGGAAGGATAAAAGAGCTTCAAATAGGAGATGAAATATATTATACATATGGAAATATTAGTAGAAAATATAAAGTGAGTCTAATTACTATTATACAAGATACAGAGTGGACATACTTGGAAAACACAGAAGACAACAGAATAACTCTTATAACTTGTTTAGAAGATGAGCCAGAATATAGGAGATGTATTCAAGGAATAGAATTTAATTAAGAAAGGAATATTTTTATGAAAAAAACTTTAGTTATAACAATACTATTAGTAGTATTAGTTAGTTTATTATACAAATCTTTTGCATTTGATGTGGGAACTAAGGATTTAGTTTTACATGCAAGATGTGAAGTATTACTTACATATAATGGAAAGCCTATAAATGTTAATTTTGTGGCTTATGAAAGAGATGGGAAATATTATCCGGCTTATTGTTTAGACGAATCTTTGCCAGGAGTAGACCTTACAACATATAGCGTAAATGGTGGAAGTAAGCTTCAAGATGTTAATGTTTGGAGAGCAATTATAAATGGATTTCCATATAAATCTCTAGCTGAACTTGGTGCCCAAAATGAAGAGGAAGCTTTTACAGCTACAAGAGAAGCTGTTTATACAATGCTTTATAATAGAGATACAAACTCTTATGCTCCAATGGATTCTGATAATGGTAGAAGAACATATCAAATTTATTTAAATATTGTAAATGCTGCACGTTCTTCAAATGAAAACATTCAAAATGATATTCAAACTTCAATAAGTCAAAATCAAGAAGATTGGAAAATAGATGAAAAAGAAAAATCATTTGTAAGTAAAACATATACTTTAAATTCAAACATAAAAAATGGATATTACAGAATTGAATTGGAAGGAGATATACCAGAAAATACAAAAGTTACAGATATGAATAACAAAACAGTATCAGAACTATCAGTTGGATCAAATTTTAAAATCTTAATTCCAATTCAAAGTTTAAATAAGAATGGAAGTTTTAATGTAAAAGCTGTATCTAATATTGAAACTAAACCAGTTGTATATGGTGCTACAAATCTTGTTGGAACACAGGATTATGCACTTGCTGGATATATGTATGAAGAATCTATTTCAAATATTAAAGAAAATTATTTTAAAAATATAACTAAACTTCAAATAATAAAGCAAGAATATGGTACAAATAGTAGGCTTGCAGGTGTTAAGTTTAATTTACTAGATTCTGAGAAAAAAGTGATAAAAGAAGGCTTGGTTACAAATGAAAATGGTGAAATTATTTTAGAAAATATGGTTCCAGGTTTATATTATATTCAAGAAACAGAAACATTAGCAGGATTTAATCTATTTACAGATTTAATTGAAGTAGGATTAGATTTTAATGAAGAATTTGCTGTTACTGTAAATAATACTACAAAAGAAGTTACCGAAGTTGATAAAGAATTTGAAAAAGTGGAAGTTGTGCCTTCATACACAGAAACTGTACAAAATGTGGAAAAAGTTGCTGAAGTTAAAAACATAAATAATGTTACTGAAGCCAAAACTGTGGAAAATGTACCAGCAATCACACCAGTAAATGAAACACCAAAAAAACTTCCAGTTACCGGATATTAATAATACTAAAGAAATTAATGATATATATAGTAGAATCGAAATTATGAAGCTCCTAGTTACAATTCACAGCCAATGATATTACATATAAAGCTAGTTATTATTTTTTTAAAATTTAATAATAACTAGCTTATAGTAAAACTTAAAGGCTGTGAATTGTAACAGCTCCTAGTCATTATAGGTTACTTAATTGATGATTACTAATAATTGTGTTATACTATTAATATGTAATTATGAAACAAAGTATATAGGAGAAGTAATGAAATATTACATATTAATTGGAACTATTATAATTTTAATATATATAGCTTACTTATATAGATATTACATTTTGTGGTTTTTAAATACATTAAAAGTTACTCTAAAAAATAAGAAGGGAATAAAAGATCTTCAAAAGGTTGGTATGAATAACAGAAATGTTGATAATGATTCTTTAAAAAAGTATATTTCTTTATCTAAAAAGTATTTAGACGGACTAGATTTATCATATAACAAAAAATTTATACTAAATAAAGAACTTGAAAGGCATTTATTATATTCTAGATTTTCAGAAAAATATTTACAAGAATTATTAGTTGAAATTTTAAATTATTATAAAATGAGTAAGGAAAATGTTAATTTAAAAGTAAATTATATTTCTAGTAAATATGCTTTAAAATATGCTGGACTTTATGTTGATAAAGATGGATTAGAAAACAGCAAAGAAAGTAAAGAACGAAACGAAGGTAAAGATAATATAGAAGATATAGAAAATAAAGTATCTATAGAAAATATAGAAAATCATAAAAAAGAAATAATTCTATATATTCAAAATGATATGACCTTAAATACTGTAATTTCTATTTTAGCACATGAATGTACACATTATTTGCTTATGACACATGGTATAAAAATAGAAAAAAGAATTCAAAATGAATGTTTGACAGATGTAACAGCTGTTATAGCAGGATTTGGAAAATATATGATTGAAGGATATAAGATATCTAATAGAGTTATTTATGATGAAATAAATCATAGGAGTATAAAGAAAAATAGAGTAGGGTATTTAAGCTATAAAGATATAGAATATGTATTAAAAGTAAAAAACAAAGTATAAATTGAAAAATAATATTTCTAAAAATAAAGAAGACCACTTTATATTGAAGTGGTCTTTGTTATTTTATAGGAAAGTGCTCCGCACTTCCTATAAAATAAAGCCTTCGGCAACATTGCACACAAATTTTATTATGTAAAATTTGGCGCCTTGAACAAAGACGGGGACATTTGCAATAATTATGTCTTTTACAATTATCATAATGTCCCCTTTTGTTCTTTTATATTCCTAAAATATCTTTTGCTTTTTCAACAGTTTCAAGACTTGGTGGAATAACATTTTCAAGTTCATATGTAGCTCCTAGTTCTTTCCATTTAAATTTACCTAAGCTATGATATGGAAGAATTTCAACATTTTCAACACTATTTAAACTATTTATGAATTCTTTTAATTTAAGTAAGTCGGATTCATCATCTGTATATCCGGGAACTAGAACTTGTCTTATCCACATAGGTTTATTTATATTGCTTAAATATTTAGCAAATTCTAAATTATTTTTATTAGGCGCTCCAGTAAGATTTATTGCTTTTTCATTATCTATATGCTTTATATCTAATAAGACTAAATCTGTAAGGTCTAGTAAGTCTTTTATTTCATCAGTAATAGGAAGGCTTCCTGCTGTATCTATTGCTGTATGAATTTTCTTCTTTTTTAGTTTTATGAATAATTCTTTAATAAATTTAGCTTGAAGAAGAGGTTCACCACCAGAAATTGTAATGCCACCACCAGAATTATCCATATATGATTTATAATGCATTATTTCTTTAACAAGTTCATCTGAAGTTATTGTGTGGCCACCATTTATATTCCAAGTATCTCTATTATGGCAGTATTTACATTTTAGAGGACAACCTTGCATAAAAACAACAAATCTTATACCAGGTCCGTCAACTGTTCCAAATGATTCTATTGAATGAATTCTACCTTCCATTTTTAGCACCTTCTTGAGATTTTATATTTTTTCATGAATTGTTCTATTTATTACATCTAATTGTTGTTCTCTTGTAAGTTTTACAAAATTAACTGCATAACCTGAAACTCTTATTGTAAGTTGTGGATATTTTTCAGGGTGTTCCATAGCATCCTCTAAAAGACTTCTATCAAAAACATTTACATTTATATGATGGCTAAATTTAGCAAAATATCCATCAAGCATAGAAGTTAAGTTTCTAATTCTAGATTTAGCATCTTTTCCAAGTGCTGATGGAACTATAGCAAATGTATAAGAAATTCCATCTTCAGCATATTTATATGGAAGTTTTGATATAGTATTTAGTACTGCTAAAGCTCCATTTGTATCTCTTCCATGAATAGGGTTTGCTCCAGGTCCAAATGGGGCACCTGATTCTCTTCCATCTGGAGTACTTCCAGTATTTTTTCCATATACAACATTTGATGTGATTGTTAAAATTGACATAGTAGGTTTAGAATTTCTATATGTAGGTTGCTTTTTAAGTTTGTTCATAAATAGTTTTACTATTTCAACTGCGATTGAATCAACTCTGTCATCATCATTTCCATATTTTGGGTAGTCACCTTCAACTTTATAATCAACGGCAAGGCCTGTTGCATCTCTTATAACTTTAACTTTTGCATATTTCATAGCAGAGAATGAATCTGCAACAATAGAAAGACCGGCAATTCCACATGCCATTGTTCTTAAAATTTCTTTGTCGTGTAATGCCATTTCTAATTTTTCATATGCATATTTATCATGCATATAATGAATAATATTTAATGCATTTATATAAACTCTTGCAACCCAGTCACACATTTTATCAAATTTTTCCCAAACTTCATCATAATCTAAATATTCTGAAGTTACAGGAACTGTTTTATCTGTAACTTGTTTTCCAGTTCTTTCATCTCTACCACCATTAATTGCATAAAGTAGAGTTTTTGCTAGATTGGCTCTTGCACCGAAAAACTGCATTTGTTTTCCAATTCTCATTGCACTAACACAACAAGCAATTCCGTAATCATCGCCCCAATATTCTCTCATAAGGTCATCATTTTCATATTGTATAGAACTTGTTTTTATAGAAAGTGATGAGCAATAATCTTTAAATCCCTTTGGAAGTCTTGTAGACCAAAGAACTGTTAAGTTTGGCTCAGGTGCAGGGCCTAAAGTTTCAAGGGTATGTAAAATTCTAAATGAGTTCTTAGTAACTAAAGTCCTTGAGTCAATTCCCATTCCACCAATACTTTCAGTTACCCAAACAGGATCGCCACTAAATAATTCATCATATTCAGGAGTTCTTAGAAATCTTACCATTCTTAATTTCATAACAAAGTGGTCTATTATTTCTTGAGCTTCTTTTTCAGTTAAATTCCCATTATTAATATCTCTTTCAAAATATATATCTAAAAATGTTGATGTTCTGCCTAAACTCATAGCAGCACCATTTTGTTCTTTTATAGAACCTAAATATCCAAAATATGTCCATTGTACAGCTTCTTTAGCATTTGCAGCAGGTCTTGAAATATCAAATCCATATTTTTTAGCCATAACTTTTAATTCTTCTAATGCTGAAATTTGGTCTGAATGTTCTTCTCTTTCTCTTACGATTTCTTCTGTAATGCAAGAAA
>DJXP01000003.1 GCA_002449785.1 Clostridiales bacterium UBA7001 | reverse complement strand
CAACTAATACAATTTCAGGCAAATTGTCATTTGGATATTGTTTTGGACTTACAGCTGATATTTCAAATTTAGGATTTTTAACTTGCATACAACCCTCCTTTTATTAATTAAAATAATATTACTTTACTTCAGTTTAATAAAATCTTTCTTTAAAGGAATAACTCCCCATCCTTCTAGTTCATCTTTATATGGTTCATAAATATCATCATATAAATATACCTTTTTATTATAATAATATGCAAAAGCAATTTCGGCAAAAGTATTAGCACCAATATAATTTTTAATTCCATTTTTTTCAGAATTAACAATTAAAATTATTTGATTATTACTATCTATTACTCTATCTAAATGGGCTCTAGATGCTATTTTTTTTGGTAATCCTTTAATACATTCTTCTGGTAATAATACATTATAACCTTTGGCTTCCAAAATATCTTTTACTTCAAATATTTTATCTTTTACTTTCATACTTCCACATAAAACAATATTCATAGAGTTATTTCCTTTCACATTCAATTTTTTGCTTTCCACCCATATATGGCCACAAAACTTCAGGAATTTTAATGCTTCCATCTTCTTGATAATTATTTTCAATAACTGCGATTAATCCTCTAGGACTCGCAACAACTGTATTGTTTAAAGTAGCAACTAAATAATTTCCTTTATCACCTTTTGCTCTTATTCCAAGTCTTCTACTTTGGGCATCTCCTAATGTAGAACAACTACCAACCTCAAAATATTTTTTCTGTCTTGGACTCCATGCTTCAACATCACAAGATTTCACTTTTAAATCAGCTAAATCTCCACTACAACATTCTAATGTTCTTACTGGTACATCTAAGCTTCTAAAAAACTCTACTGTATAACTCCACATTTTGTTATACCAATCCATTTGCTCTTCTGGTTTGCATAATACTATCATTTCTTGTTTTTCGAATTGATGAACTCTATATAAACCTCTTTCTTCTAATCCGTGAGAACCAACTTCTTTTCTAAAACATGGAGAATAACCAGTTATTCTAATTGGCAATTCTTCTTCTTTTACTATTTGTCCCTTAAATCTTCCAATCATTGAATGCTCACTTGTACCAATTAAATATAAATCTTCTCCTTCAATTTTATACATCATTGCTTCTAATTCTTCAAAACTCATTACTCCATTTACAACATCAGATCTTATCATAAATGGTGGAATGCAATAAGTAAATCCTTTATTTATCATAAAATCTCTTGCGTATGCAAGCATAGCTTCATGTAATCTTGCAACATCTCCAAGTAAGAAATAAAAACCATTTCCACTTGTTCTACCAGCGCTTTCTTTATCTAAACCATTTAATTTCTCAATAATATCTGCATGATATGGTATCTCGTAATCTGGAACAAAAGGCTCACCAAATCTTTCATTTTCAACATTTTGAGAATCATCTTTTCCAATAGGTACAGATGCATCCATAATATTTGGAATTTTCATCATTCTTTCTTTTATTAATTCTTTTAATTCATCTTCTCTACCTTCATTTTGAGCAAGCTTATTGTTTATTTCTTCTACTTCTGTTTTCTTATTTTCTGCTTCATCTTTTTTACCTTGGCTCATTAATCCACCAATTTCTTTACTAATTGAGTTTCTCTTCATACGAAGTTCATCACACATAATAGTAAGTTCTCTACTTTCCTTATCTAGCTCTAATACTTCATCTACCAATACTAGTTTATGGTCTTGAAATTTCTTTTTTATATTCTCTCTTACAATATCTGGGTTCTCTCTTAAAAATTTTATATCTATCATATTTATACCTCCACTTATTCTAATAAAAAATTCTTTCTATTTGTTATAATTATATTTTGATAAATTTGTTATCAATTCAAATCTATTTTTTTGTCCAGTAACATTATCAGATCTATCTGGAATTTCTTCTAAAAACATTTTTTCAGATCTTACACAAATTATATCAGTTCCATCCAAATGTCTATATACCACCATTCTTTCTCTTGTTTCCGAATCTAATCCTACACAAATAACATAATAAAAAGGACCTTTAAAATGTCTGTAAATCTCTCCTTCTTTTACTTCTTTTTTTTCTTTCATTTTTTTCCTCCCTCATTTTTTATATAATCTTGACTTAATTCTTCAACTAGCTCAAATCTATGTTTCTGACCTGTTATGTTATCTTTTCTATTTTCATCAATTTCACCAAAAAACATTTTAGCAGGTCTTGTCCAAAGCATAGAATCATTTCTCTCATATAATGGTCTATAAACTACAATATCTTCCTTAGTTTCCGAGTCTCTACTAATATTTTCTATAAAATAATAATTACCTTTAAAATGTCTAAAAACTTTTCCAATATAATCAGCATAAATCTTTGAACCTTGAAGACCATCTTCATTTTGGTATACTGGTGTTTTTTCATTTTCATATATTAAATCATCAGTAATACCATCTGTTAATTCCTCAAACACAATCTGCCCTATTCTCATACCTGGTCTAATTTTATATGTATTTGGAGACAAATTAATCATGGAGAGATTAAGTATACCTTCATATCCAGCATTTATATGTTGAAAATTAATTATTATTCCTAGTCTACTTAAAGAAGTTCTTGGTCTAATATGTGCAACAATGTTTCTTGGCATTTTTATTTTTTCGTTCAAAACAACAAATATGCATTCATGTGGCTTCAAATTGTAACTATCCTTTATTTCTACTTTTTCATACATATTTTCAACTTCTTCAGGTTTCGATAAATCAATTGTTTTAAAAGTTTTCTTTATTTTTAAAAAACTTGAGCCCATTGAGATATCACATGAACTTGAACCAATAAAACTAATATCACTATTTTCTATTATATTTTTTTCTTCAATTAATTTTTTAATATCATTTCCATTAAATATCATTAAAAAATTCCTCCCAAATTACAAAGCACCCTTATGCTCATTTAGCATAAGGGCGTAATAGTTACACGGTACCACCTTATTTATAATATTTACTGTTTAAATATTATATCTCAAAATTGCTATAACCTGCAATAAATCGGCCTAGTTTTCTAGGAAGCATCTTAAGAGTAGATTTCATAAACTATTTTACTTATTCGCACCAACCATAAGCTCTCTTAAAAAAATCATTTATTACTTAATTCTTAATTAATTGCTTTTTCTATTATGTTAATTATTATAGCAAAAATTTTTTTTTATGTAAATACATGTGTGAAATTTTTTTTTTCTTTAAACTAGCTATTATATTTTTTTGTTATCATTTTTAAAGCCTTTTCTCTGGGAATCATTATGATATGCTCACATCCTTTACATTTTAGTTTAAAATCCACACCAATTCTGATAATCTCCCATTCTTGACTTCCACATGGATGTTTCTTTTTAGTTTTAACAATATCACCTATATTATATTCCATAATAATTACCTCTTAAACTTTTGCCTAGGTATTAAGTATATTTTAAAGATTTAAAGGAGTGTCCCTACAGTCCAAAAACTTGGACTTTAAGGAACGTCCCTTAGTCCACTCTTCTTAAGATTTCTTCTTTTCCTAAAACTTTCATAATCTCATATAAATCTGGTGTATTACATCTTCCAGTAAGCTTAACTCTTATTACTGTGCTTATATCTCCCACATGTCCTTTATATTTTTCTGGATTGGCTTTAAATTCTTTAACTTCTCTTGAATATCCTAATTCTTCTGATAAGTCTTTAATTTTATTAAACCATGTATCTTTATCGTCATTTTCATCATAATACTTACCAAAATATGTTTTTATAATTTTATCTATTTCATCCTTGTCAGTTATTTTTTGATATTCAAATTCTGTAACTTTATCAAATTTTTCAGGATACATATAATAAATAATATTCTTTAAATCAGACCATTTTGCAATATCTTTTCTAGGTTTTGCATTTCCTCTTTCTATTCCTAATACTTTTAATGCATATTCTTTATTATCTAGCATCTCACATAATTCTTCATCAAAAGTTTTTCCCCATTTATATGCCTCATCATACACTTCTTCTGCTGTAAATTTAGAAATTACATTTTTTGAAACATCAGCCATTTTTACCATATCAAATAATGCACCACTTACTCCCATTTTCTTTAAATCAAAAGGAAATTCTTCTAATGGTAAATCTTTATTTTGTTTTCTCCATATTTCAAAATTAGAATTTATAATATTCATCAAATACTCTTTTACAGACTCTTTAGGGAAACCTTCTTCAGTATAATAACTTACTGCTGCTTCAGGATCTTTTCTTTTACTTAATTTTCTTTTTGAATCTCCATCTTGTTTTAAAAGTGGTGCTGTATGAGCATACTTAGGAGCTTTAAATCCAGAAGCATTAAATAATTGTATATGAAGTGGAAGTGATGATACCCACTCATCACTACGTGTAACTAGTGTGGTTCTCATTAAATGGTCATCTACTAAATGTGCAAAATGATATGTTGGAAGTCCATCAGATTTTATAATAATAATATCTAAATCATTTTCTGGAAATTCAATATTTCCTTTAATTACATCTTTTATTTTTATTTTTTTATCAGGATTACCTGGTGATTTAAATCTAATAATATATGGATCTCCATTTTTTATTTTTTCTGCTGCCATATCTATAGGCATATTTCTACATTTTGCCCATTTACCATAATATCCTGTTCTTTCTTTTGCACTCTCTTGATTATTTCTTATTTTTTCTAAGTCTTCGGGAGTACAAAAACATGGATATGCAACTCCTTCTTCTAATAATTTTTTAGCATATGACTTATAAATTTCCATCCTCTCACTTTGAACATATGGTCCATAATTACCTATATCTTTTCCATCTAAACCTGCTGTTTCGTCAGGAGCTAAATCATAATCATAAAAAGCATTTAATATTTCTTCTGCACCATTTTCAATTTTTCTTTTTTGGTCTGTATCTTCTATT
>DJXP01000078.1:454-3270 GCA_002449785.1 Clostridiales bacterium UBA7001 | reverse complement strand
AAAAAGCTCTTTTTTTGTTCTTCTAATCTTTTGGCCAATTCTAACTCTTTTTTCTTCTCTTCTTCCCACAAAGCTTCATTATTTCCTATAAAACTTTTTAATGATACAAGAAAGTCCCTCATAACACTTTTGAATTTGTGTTCATCATTACAACTGTTTATCATCCCGAGACATAAAGCTTCACCTTGAGTCGTTGTTATATTTTTATAAGCTTGTAATATATCATTTAATAATTTTTTTAAAAAGAAATTTTTGTTTGATTCGTTTTGGTCGAAGAGATTTTCCTTTATCACATTTTTGTCGATAACTTGGAAAAATATTTGAATGACTTTTACTTGAAGTTTGAACCCGCTTTGATGGAATCCATCTGTCATTGAATTGAAAACATCGTTGAATAGCATAAAGAAATAATTAGAGAAAAATGGATCTATTATATTTTGTAGATCTATGCTTTTCACACTTATTACTTTTTGTAATAAAATTAAAAGTGTTTCTAGTCCTGTTTCCGACATCGAAGGCGTGTTATGATTTATCGCAAAAGTAATTGTATCAATTACGTCTTTATTAAAATTTAAATTCTGAGCTCTAAAGAGCGATTCGAAACTATTCGATATCATACTTTTCAAAAGAATAAAGAAATTCATCCTATGTTCAGGGAAAGACTCATAATCATTTTTGATTAATTGAATAGTGCTTTGACTTAATAGTTTCCATATAACAGAAACGACTTCGGGATTTCCATTTTGTATTTTTTCTAAAAGCGAACTGAATAATAATAACATATTCGGGTCTTTATTATTTGGAAGATTTTTATTATATGTATCTATCAAAGAACCAAATGAAGGTAACATTTCATTCTGAATTAATTGGACATCATCGGTATTTTTTATTAGGGATGTCAAAAATTTTATAAGAGTTCGATTATAAATAATATATGACCTTATATTCATATCTAAATTTTTATTGTTATTCAAATGCTCATTTATGCATTGACTATAATATATAAAAGAGTTTATTAAATTATTGAATATATTTACTCCATAAGACCAATAAGGCGTTTTGGTTGAGAAGGAAACGCGTTCATTTATAAGTATTATTAAACTTAATCCTTTGACTACATTAGTATTATTTAAAATCGTTATATCATTTTTAGCTTGGTTAAATATGCCATTCCATTGCGAGTCTTTTTCGTTCATAAGTTGCTTTATATAAAATGTTTTTTTTGTTAAATTAATTTCAGAATTTATCATGTTTCCTATTGCCTCATAAAACATTAATTGTTGATGAGGTTTTAAATCCTTTGTAGTTTCTGATACATTCCTGACTAATTCTTTAATATATTCTTCCTTTTCTTGTTCTTGCATAATAGTAAAATTCTTTGCGCATTTTATTGATATTTTTAAAAATGTTTCACAAGCAAAATCTTGGACACCTTCAAAACTTTCGTGCATAAATTCGAATAATTTCCTAACTACAGTCTTTAAGAATTTCCAATGATTATTCAAAAACTTTGGGTATTGTCCAACTACATACATAATATTAGAAGCACATATGGCTTTATTTCCTTTACCACGAATAATTTCGCAAAGACTTAATAAAACTTTTATGAAATAAATTAAAAAGTGCATTTCAGTTAGGTCATTCATTGCTCCTGAGATACAACCTGCTGACCAAGATATTGAATTAAGTAATGCAGGATTTATTTTATTTTGTTGTTTAGCTATTTCGAATTGCTCGTTTATTTTTGAATGTAATAAATTCTGTGTTTTGAATGGATCTATATATGTTAAATAAATCAATGTTTCTCGCATGTTCTCATGGATTATTTGATATACTGTGTTTTTTGTTGGGTCATAAGCAATGTCTCCGTTTTCATCGATGTCAATTTTTACTTC
Organism: Clostridiales bacterium UBA7001; assembly: GCA_002449785.1. Classification (GTDB taxonomy): domain Bacteria; phylum Bacillota; class Clostridia; order TANB77; family CAG-508; genus Scatovivens. Next base: position 1,375 of record DJXP01000078.1, on the reverse strand, counting down.
TAAAGGTTTTGTCATTTTTAGGCAAAGTCTTTCCCTGACTTTATCTATTATTTTCATGTAACAGTTTTTGTACATATAACTATCATTTAAATATTGTAAATATTGTTCCTTCGTATATTTAACTTGGACGCCATTATTGTTATTATTATTTATAATTATATTGTTGTTATTATTATTTATATTAATATTAAAGTCATTATTTTCGAAAGCTAAATCGAAAGTATCGAGAGTATCTTCAGGATTTTTCAAAGTGAATACCTTATAAGCAAACCAGAGCCAAAAATCAACAGCGGCTTGGAATATTTCTTCGTTTTCTATATAAAGGAATTGGGTAAGATAATTTAGTCCATTTGTTATTTGGGGTATATAAGTAGCTAAGAATTGATTTACTTGTTGTGTTCCTTCGATAAAATCAAATGATTGAATATAAGGCATATTACTTTTAAAGAAATTAATTAAGGACATTTCGAAACTATGTGTCATGTTCTCATACCCTGTGATTTTTTCCGGATTTTTTTCCATGATAAATTTATATTGGTCGGCAAAATTTTTTCCTTTGACGATTTCATTATCCATTATTTGAATAAAAGTCTGATACATTTGAATTAATAAAATTCTATAGGTATTAATTTCATTTTGGGATAAATTCTTCATTTTAATTCCGAATAAATTTCCCAAACATTTCATAGTTTCTGTTCTACAAGAACTAAGTTCTTTGAAATTTACTAAAGTTTTCATCATCATATCTTGATTAAGTGTTAATGTTATAGGAAACCAGTTCATATATTCAGCGAAAAGTTTGATAGCTATTATCAATAAATTTTTATTGACTGAATTCGAATTATTTATTATAAGTTGACACAAATTGAAAACTTCTATAAATTCCTTGGACATCTTTTCTCTTAATTCATAAGCTTTTTT
>DJXP01000078.1:0-344 GCA_002449785.1 Clostridiales bacterium UBA7001 | reverse complement strand
AATAGTTTCATATTATTCTCACAAAGATTTGGATCGCTTTTACTCGAGGTGCAAAGCTCACTAATAAAATTTGGCCACGTTGTTGTCCATTCGTTTTTAGCTATTATAACTATTACTACATTTAATTTATTTATTAAAAAATGATTTGCCGTATTAGCATAAAAGTCTTTATTCATGACTAATTTAATGAGTAAGCTCACTAAGAAATTTCGAAGATTTAACTTGGAATTATTATCAAGCAAGTTCCATTTTTCATTTATGAATGTTTCATATATGCTAAGTGCTATATATCTAGTATAGTTCGAATTTGTGTTATTTAAAATGAACTCGCAATATTGAAATGA
>DJXP01000076.1 GCA_002449785.1 Clostridiales bacterium UBA7001 | reverse complement strand
ATTTTAATCTTACCATTCCATATGCAACATGCTCTAGTCCATTTAAACACTTTTCTGGTATATCTAAGTATTTAGCTATTTCAAATACTTGTTTAAAATGTAAGTTTTGTTCATATGCAACAACATATAAACATTTATCAAAATTATATGTTCTTGCTCTATATAAAACTGCTGCTAAATCTCTTGTTGCATAAATTGAAGAACCATCAGACTTTTTAATTATACATACACCAAGTCCTTTGCTTTCTAAATCTACTATTTTAGCACCTTCTGAATCGACTAAAACTCCTTTACTCTCTAGTTTTTCCACAACTTCATCCATTTTATCTGAATAAAATGCTTCACCATTGAATGAATCAAACTTAACTCCTAGTAAATCATAAATTCTTTGGAATTCTTTTAAACTTAACTCTTTAAAAAATTCCCAAAGTTTAATATATTCTTCTTCACCTTCTTCAATCTTTTTGAAATTCTCCCTACATAAATCTAATACACTTTCATCTTCTTTACATAGTTTATTTATTCTAACATAAATATCCATGAATTTATCTATAGGTTGCTTCTCAAAATCATACTCGTTTCCCCACCTTTTATATCCCTCAATCATTTTTCCAAACTGAGTTCCATAATCTCCTAGATGATTTATACCAGTAACATTATATCCTAAAAATTTATAAATATTGTATAATGCTGAACCAATTACTGTATTTCTTAAATGTCCAATATGAAAAGGTTTTGCTATATTTGGTGAAGAATATTCAACTATTATATTTTTCCCTTGCCCTAAAGAGCTTGAGCCAAAATTTACTCCTTTATCATTTATTTCATTTAATACAATTTCAGAAAGTTTTAATTTATTTATATAAAAATTTAAATAACCACCAATGACTTGAACATTTTCTATGTTATCATCTAGTTCTAATTTTTCTTTAATTTCATTTGCAATTATAGGTGGCGCTTTTCTTAAAGTTTTTGCTAAGTTAAAACATGGAAACGCATAATCTCCCATATCTTTATTTGGTGGAATTTCAATATATTTATAAATGTTCTCTTCATTTATATCATCTAAATTAATTGCATTACATATTTTTTCAGCAATTATTTTCTTAAAATCTATCATTTACTAATCTCTCCCTTAGAATTTGCCTTTTTATTAATTGAAATTTGAACAATTTTTAAAATTATCATCATTACACATACTCCAGTAAAAAAGCCAAGTGAATCAATGTAAACATCAAAAATACTTCCATGTCTATCTGGCACTAATAGTTGATGAAATTCATCTGTTATAGCATACCAAATTCCAAGTAGGCCTGATGTTATCATAATGCCTTTATCTGTCCATTTAAAAGTAGAAAACAAAGATACAAATAGCATTCCGCCTAATGCATATTCACTAAAATGGGCTAATTTTCTAACATAAGGTTCTACTATTTGCACAAGCTTTTCATCTTTTATAAAAAACTCAGTAACTTTTCTACTAAGTCCTGAAGATTCATCTCCATTTTGACTTGAAAAATTAAAAACAATATATGCCCAAATACAAATTAATATAAATAAAATTATCCTAATAATAATTGTTTTTTTTGAGCTTTTTTCTATTTTTTCCATTTATAATCCTTTAATTAATTTTTTGTTCAAAATTAATGCTTCGCACTCAAGCTAATTATTAAATCCATATTATCATCTTCTGCTACTTTATTTTTCCTAATTGCACCACATTTTTTACATTTAAATATTATAATATATCCTTTTTTACCACTTATTTCAAGGCCAATAGGCTCTAATAATCCGTGACAGCTTTCTTCTCTATCTCCTGGATTTATGTCTACATGTTTTGAATATAAACATTTTGGACAATGATTTCTGCATGAATATCCAAGTTTTTTTACATTATATCCACAATTTTCACAAATAAATTCTTCATCAATTACAGTAAAATTTGCCATAGTTATAATACTATCCTTTTTTAACTTTCAAATATACTTCCACCAATAAATTCTCTTAAAAGTGAATTATTTGGTATTAATTTAGAATCTATTGGTTTAAAATATCTAAGCATTGCAAGAAGTCTTCTTGCTTCACTATATTCCCTACAAGAATCTGGTATTTCTTCTAAAAGTTTTTCAGCATATGGCTTTAGTGCTGAAAGCTCATATACAATAGATGAATTAAACATACAATCAGCTTCTTCTTGATATGGAAATATATTTTTTTGTTCTCCTCTATTTACAGAATCCCACATTCTTAATGTATGCTCAGCAGAATATCCTCTAAAATTATTATCTCTTACTATTCTTCTAATAAGTCTTGTATCAGTTGTTGATATTCTATTATAATAATCTATATTTAAAACTGTTAAATCACTAATATAAACTTTAAATTTGTTTTCTCTTGGAACTTGACTTGTAAGCTTATCATTTAAACAATGTATACCTTCAATTATTAAAATCTGATCATCTTCAAGTTTTAGGGTATTTCCTTTATAATACTTTTCTCCAGTAGTAAAATCAAATGTAGGAAGGCTTACTTCTTTTCCTGCTAATAAATCTACTAATTGTCTATTTAACAAATCTAAATCTAATGCTTCTATACATTCAAAATCGTAGTTTCCATTTTCATCTTTTGGATTATCTTTTCTTTCAACAAAATAATTATCAACAGAAATAGTTACTGGTTTTATTCCATTTACTCTTAAGCTCATTCCAAGTTTCCCAGCAAATGTAGTTTTTCCAGATGAAGAAGGTCCTGCAATTAAAACCATTCTAACATTTCCATGTTCTTTTATTTTACCAGCAATTTCTGCAATTTTCTTTTCATGAAGTGCTTCTGAGAATAAAATCAATTCTTTTGGTCCATCTGGTTCATCAATTTTTTTATTTAATCTATATACTGTATTTATTTTTAATAATCTATTTATTTCATCATATTCATCCATTGCAGAAACTATTTTAAGTGATGCTGTCGCATGTGGCTGAAGTATATCTGGCTCTAATAAACTTGGATATTTAACTAAAAAGCCATTTCTATATTTTACAAAATCAAATACTTTGGCAAATCCTGTAGATATAGGCATTGTACCATAAAAATAATTATAATAATCTTCACAAAAATATAAAGAAACTTTATCTTTATCTATTTGTGTTTGCATTTTTCCTCTTACAGTTTTTTCATTTTTGTAAAACTCTTCTGCTTCTTCTTGAGTCATTACAACTTTTGTTATAGGTAAATCTTTGTCTACAATTTCTTGCATTCTTGTTTTTACTTTTTCAACAACTTCATCTGTTATTTCCATATTATCTACTCTTCCAAACATAGAATTAGATAACTGGTAATTTACATTTAATAGTGCTTCTGGATAAAGCTCTTTAAAAGCTTTACTCATAATAAAAAGAAGACCCCTTATATATATTATTCTTCCATCTTTATCTTGTCTATTAATAAATTCAGCTGTTCCATCTTCTGTAACTAACATATTTAAAGATTCTATTCTATTATTAAATCTAACTGCAATTATATCTTTAATACTACTTTTTTCTATTTGTTCTTTTAATGCACCTTTTACAGTTAATCCATCTGCAACTTCTATTATTTCATTTTCATATGTAATCTTCATGTTTTCATCCCCTCATTTTAAGCATTAATATATAATCAATATTATTATTCCACCAATTACTGTTAAGAAAAATCCTAACATTTTTAGTCCAAGTGTTGCTTCATTTTTGTCACCTAAACTAAAATATTTTTTTACAATTGGTCTTGCGTCATATATAAATTTTATTCCAAATACTAATGATATTATACCTACAAATAATAAAAAATTTTTCACTTTCAACATCCTTTTTTTCACATAATTAGCACTATTATTGTATAATTTTTATTAGATTTTGTCAATATATGTGAAAATACCCCATAAAGGATTTTTGAAATCTTTTTGGGGGTATTAAACGCCAAAACCGGCAGGGACAATGTCCCTGTCGGCTGGTTGACAAAGAAATCTGGGGGAAAACAGGTATTAGAATCGGAATGTTCCTGTCACTTCATAGGTGGAATCAACAAATTCGTTCTGATCCTCTCTGAAAGGCTTGACAGTCATGTGGAGCTTTCTCTTGAGATATTTACGGTTTTCTTCGAACTGGATTTCAGTTGTATGGGCAATCCATACGTAACTTGCCCCAGCAGTCACCGCGTTCAGTGCTTTTTCCTGCAACTCCTCCTCTATTCTTGACCTTTCGGTCAATACTTCATGTTCCCGCTTACGATTGAGTTCATCTCTTCTTTCCTGAAGCATTTTTCTCGTTTTAGTAATAAAGTTTGTCATTTGGTTTCCTTTCTGGCTAGCGCCTGAAAACTATTTATTGTTCTGTACTTATAATTATACACCTTTTCCTGATTTATGTCAACTTTTTACGTCTTCTTATTGTATTTAATTTATGATAAAATTACCTTAAAAGTTTATAAGCGAATATTTCACCTTTAATGTATATATTTATATAATTAGACAATAATAGGCTGGTGGAATATTTAATGTTAAAACAAAAAGATTTAAAGAGAGCTGCTTTAATTGTAGCATGTATAAAAGGACAATGTACCATAAAATATGTCGCAGCAGCTTTTAGGTTTTCTAAGCGTAGAGTTGAAAAATACTAAAGAAGTAAAAAAAGTAAAATCCTTTTTTTATATATAATCACAACTTTATTATAAAGATACAAAATAGCAATTTACTTATACTAGTTTTTCATCGTTGTATTGAAATCAATCATTGAGTTGACATAATACATCTTTTGCAGTATAATGTTAAGTGAAAGAACTGTTGTTTGTTTTATTTCCCAATTGGGAGAGAAAGGAGAAGAAATGAAGGAACTTATTGTCATCATTATTGCAGTAGCTATCAACGTTGTCTGTTACAAGTGGGACAAGTCCCACGAACACGGCACAAAAAGTGAAGAATGGGCTGATGCTCGGGATAATACCATTAGCCGAGCGTTCATAAGGGCCCTAGCGTCCTTCCTCGCAGTTTCGATACTGTGCGGTGGGCCGCTAACATTGGCACATTAGTGCCAAGGCCACGTCCTAAGCCCTAGTCCTAAGCCCCACCCGTGGTCATTCGCCACGGGTAGGGTGACCGATTAAGACAGAAACTTTTGACTTAATCGGTCGTTCTTTCATTTAAACTAAATTTTAATTCTAGATTTCAATTCTAAATTTCTATTCTAAATTTTAATTCTAAATCTCAATCCTATTTTTAAATTTATCATCAACTAGTTTTTTAAGTTTTGTATTTTCTTCTTTCTCTAAAAATGGGTCTTTGCTTATTATGCTAACAGCTAATGCTTGTACTCCTTTTAAAACATCTATATCTTCAAATAAATTTGCAATTTTAAATTCTGGTATACCATGTTGTCTTGTTCCAAAAAATTCTCCTGAACCTCTAAGCTCTAAGTCTTTTTCAGAAATAACAAATCCATCATTTGTGCTAGATATTACTTTCATCCTCTCTTTTATTATTTCTGAATTTCCTTGATATTTTAATATGCAATACGACTGATGCTCGCCTCTTCCTACTCTTCCTCTTAATTGGTGAAGCTGTGCAAGCCCAAATCTTTCTGCATTTTCAATTACCATAATATTACTATTTGGAACATTAACACCTACTTCAATTACAGTAGTTGAAACTAAAATATCAATATTTCCATTTTTAAATTCTTCCATAATGCTATCTTTTTCTTTTTGCTTCATCTTTCCATGTAAGTATTCAACTCTATATTCGGGAAATACTTTATTTTTATATTCTTCATAAATTTCCATAACAGATTTTGCATTTATTTCTTCATTTTCCTCAACTAATGGACAAACTATGTAACATTGTCTTCCTTCATCAATATTTTTCTTTATAAACCCATTTACTCTTTGCTCCATTCCTTTTGTTACAGCATATGTTTCAATTTTCTTTCTGTTTGGTGGAAGTTCATCAATAATTGAAATATCCAAATCACCATATAAAATAAGTGCCAATGTTCTTGGAATTGGAGTGGCTGTCATAACCAAAACATCTGGATTATTACCTTTTTCAACAATTATACTTCTTTGTCTTACACCAAATCTATGTTGCTCATCTGTTACAACTAATCCTAATTTTTTAAATTTAACATTTTCTTCTAATACTGCATGTGTACCAATTAAAATATCTATTTCGCCATTTGCTAACCTTTCAAGCATTGCTTCTTTCTTCTTTTTAGATATTCCACTAATTAGTAGTTCACATTTTATTCCAGAATCTTTTAAAATATCTTCAAATGTTTCTAGGTGTTGGCTTGCAAGTATTGCAGTAGGAGCCATTATTACTGCTTGATATCCGGATTTCACTGCTTTATATGCAGATATTAATGCTACAACAGTTTTTCCAGAGCCTACATCTCCTTGAAGAAGTCTATTCATAGGCTTCTCGCCTTCCATATCATTATCTATCTCTTCTAAGACTCGAAGTTGTGCTTTTGTAAGCTTAAATGGAAGATTATCTATCACATCAGACATTTTTGCATTTTTATCAAATTTTATACCTGGCTTTTTTATCTCATAATTATTCTTTAAGCTTAAAAGTGCAAGTTGCATAGAAAATAGTTCTTCAAATACTAACCTTTTTCTAGCTTTATTAAAACTATCAAAAGTATCTGGAAAATGAATTTGTTTAATTGCTGTATTATAATCATATAACTTATATTTTTCAATAATATAATCTGGAAGAGTCTCTTCTAGTTTTCCATCAATTTCACTCAAACCATTTTCTATAATTTTTCTAATTGTATTTTGAGTTAAACTATATGTAAGTGGATAAATTGGAATTATTTTTCCTGTATTCCTACTTTGTTCTTCCCTCTCATAAACAGGTGATTGCATTTCTAAATTACTGTATTTTTTTGAAACTTTTCCGAAAAATTTATATCTTTGATTTTGCTTAAATACATTTTTTAAATACGATTGATTATACCATGTAACAATCATACTTCCTGTTTCATCTCTTACTATTAGCTTACAAAGTGTTAAGTTTTTCCTTATTTTTATCTCATTAATTCTTCCAACAGGAAAAGCTGAAACTAGAGCTTCTTCACCATTTTCTAGTTCAGCAATATTCTTTACTTTTCCTCTATCTTCATGTTCTCTTGGAAAATATGTAATTAAATCTTTTA
>DJXP01000015.1 GCA_002449785.1 Clostridiales bacterium UBA7001 | reverse complement strand
CCATAAAATTAATTAAGATTTTTTAGATAAAAATTACTTTCAAAACGCATTATTATTTCGAAAATAAAACACATAGCCTTTTGCCAAAAAAAGGGTAATACTTATTTTTTACCCTAAATTTCTATTACTTTATGAGTATAATCTAAATTAGCAATAGGATTTGTTTTATATCCTAGTGTATAAATATTACTAGCCAATATGTCTTTTGACATCATGTTTCTAAGTCCGTGAGCTATTTGAGTTTTCCATAAACTTTTTAACTGAAACAATAATGTTTAATCTTGGATTTGCAGCTGCAATAGCTGATATTATTCTTTTTCCATGTTTATTAAAGCCAAGCACTCTAATATATGGAACAGTTCTTTTAGAAAAGTTTATATCTTTTTGTGTAATATTAAGAAGTGCATATAGTAAAATACGTTGTATTCTAGTTTGAGTATATCTTTTAGATTTTATATTTGAAATTAAGTCTGAATAATTATTGTAATTATTTGCGGCTTGTTTAATTTTGTTTTCTAAACCTTCAGATACATCTGGAAGATTTGCAATTTCTGAAAGAGTTAATTTTCTTAAAGTATATATTATTTCTTTTTCAAAAACTGACAAATCAGTTATAATTTGACCTGAATCAATTGCTGTTTCTAATAATTCATATGTTTCATATGGTACAACATAATGAACGTTTTGACCATTTTTAATCATCTCACGAATTGCTGTTGCACTAGCTATACCTTGTTTTACCTTTTTACTATTGTAATCGCTATAATCTCTTTTTACAGTTACGGGAGTAATATGGCTTCTATGTTTTTTTAGTGATTTTATATATTCAACTGCTAATATATTATTTGGATTATTTAAAATATCAGAATATTTTTTTGATGTTCCTAAATATTGTGATAACGCTAATTCTCTAGCTTTAGGGTATGATACTCCTGATGATAAATAGTTTTTTAATATAGTAGAAAACTCTTTTGGTTCTCTATATAATATAGATGCAATATCATTTAATGGAGTAATTTCACCAATTTCACTTCCAAATGAAACATAATCAACAACTCCTAAGCTATTTAGAATCTTTATAGCACCATCAGCAAAATTTTCAGCACTTGAAATAGCATATACTGTTGGAAGTTCAATTACTAAATCAATTCCAGATTTTAAGGCCATTTCTGTTTTTATCCATTTATTAACAATTGAGGTATCTCCACGTTCTACGAAATTTCCACTCATTATTGCTACTGTAAAATCAGTTTTTGTTGCTTTTTTAGATAATTGCAAATGATGTAAATGACCATTATGAAAAGGATTATATTCTGATACTATTCCTAAAATTCCATCCAAATAAATCACCACCATATTGTAAAATTAAAAATTTATTGTTATAATAACATATATTGGTAAAAAAAACAATATATTAAAAGGAAAGATAAATATGAAAAGTGTTACGATTTATACAGATGGCGCTTGTTCAGGAAATCCAGGTCCTGGTGGTTGGGGAGCTGTTTTGATATATGGAGAAATAGAAAAAGAAATATCAGGTGCTATGAATAATACAACTAATAATATAATGGAAATAACAGCTGTGATTGAAGCATTAAAATTATTAAAAGTCGAATGTGATGTCAAAATTTATAGTGATAGTGCATATGTAGTAAATAGCTTTAATCAGGGATGGATATATAATTGGATGAAAAATAATTGGAGAACATCAAATAAAGAACCAGTTAAAAATAAAGAATTATGGATAGAATTATATAATCTAACTAAAAAACATAAAGTTGAGTTTATAAAAGTTAAAGGCCATAGTGATAATGAATACAATAATAGGTGTGATTATTTAGCTACTAGTGCAATAAAAACACTTTAAAAAAACATTATTTAAATTTAAGGAGTTATAAGTTGAAAATTATAGGAATTACCGGTGCTTCAGGAAGTGGCAAAACAACTACAAGTGAGATATTGAATAAAAGAAAAGATGTAAAAATTATAGATGCAGATAAAGTTGCAAAAAGTTTAAATTTACCAGGTACAGATTATATGATAAATATCAAAAGTGTTTTTGGCGATAAAATCATATTTGAAAATGGAAATTTAAATAGAAAAGAGCTCGCAAAAATTATTTATAATGATGAAAATGCAAGAAAAAAATTAAATGCTTTAACATTTAAATATGTTGTTGGAGAAATAGTAAATAAAATTGAAGAATATAAAAAACAAAATTATAATTTTATTATTATTGATGCTCCACTTCTTATAGAATCGGGGCTAAATAAGTATTGTGATTTTGTAATTGCACTTATTGCAGATGATAATTTAAAAATAAAAAGAATATGTAAGAGAGATAATATTGATAGACAAACAGCAATTAGTAGACTAAAAATACAACATGACAATTCTTATTATATAGAAAATTCCGATTTTTATATTGAAAATACAGAAGATTATAATTTAGAAGAAAGAATAAACGAAATATTAGATGTAGAAATAAAAAAATAGATTTAGGAGATGAAAATAAAATTATAAAATGAAAGTTTCAGATTTTAATTATGAGTTACCAAAAGAATTAATTGCACAGCATCCATATGATAAAAGAGATGAAGCAAGACTAATGGTACTAGATAAAAAAAGCAAACAAATTGAGCATAAAGTTTTTAAAGATATTATTGATTACTTAAATCCTGGTGACTGTTTAGTAATTAATAATACTAAAGTTATACCAGCTAGACTATATGGAAATAAAGATACGGGAGCACATGTTGAAGTTTTATTACTTAAAAGAATAGATGGAGATATTTGGGAAGCTATGGTAAGACCAGGTAGTAAATTAAAAGCAGGTGCTAAAATATCTTTTGGAAATGGTATTTTAAAAGCAACAATTTTAGATATATTAGATGATGGAAATAGGAAAATACAATTTGAATATAACGGAATATTTAACGAAATATTAGATAAAGTAGGACTTATGCCACTTCCACCATATATAACAGAAGCTTCAAGGGAAGATAATAAAAAATATCAAACAGTTTATGCTAAATATGATGGATCAGCAGCTGCTCCAACTGCGGGACTTCATTTTACTGAAGAGCTATTAGACAAGATTAGAGAAAAAGGCATTGAAATTGCAAATGTAACTTTACATGTTGGAATTGGAACATTTAGACCAGTAAAAGTAGAAACAGTTGAAGAACACAAAATGCATTCCGAACATTTCTATATAAAAAAAGAAGATGCAGAAAAGATTAATAATGCAAAAAGAGATGGACATAAAATAATAGCATGTGGAACAACATCTTGTAGAGTTTTAGAATCTGTTTCAGATGAAAAAGGTTTTGTTAGAGAAATAGAAGATGATACGAGTATCTTTATCTATCCTGGATATAATTTTAAATGTATAGATAGTTTAATAACAAATTTTCATTTACCAGAATCAACTTTAATTATGTTAGTTTCAAGCTTGGCAGGTAAAGATTTTATTATGGAAGCATATGAAGAAGCTGTAAAACAAAAATATAAATTTTTTAGTTTCGGAGATGCAATGTTAATCCAATAGGGACGAATGGAGGAAAAATGAAAGAAGCGATAACATATGAATTATTACATGTATGCAGGCAATCTGGTGCTAGAAGAGGAGTTATTCATACTCCTCACGGAGATATTCAAACACCAATATTTATGCCAGTAGGAACGCAAGCAACAGTTAAAGCAATGACACCAGAAGAGTTAAAAGATGAAGTACATGCCCAAATTATATTAGGAAATACATATCATTTATTTTTAAGACCAGGACATGAATTAATAAAAGAAGCTGGTGGACTTCATAAATTTATGAATTGGGACTTACCAATTCTTACAGACAGTGGTGGATTTCAAGTATTTAGCTTAGGACAAGCAGGTCTTAGAAAAATAACAGAAGAAGGTGTTGAATTTAGGTCATATTTAGATGGTAGTAAACATTATATTAGTCCTGAAAAATCAATTGAAATTCAACAAGCTTTAGGTTCTGATATTATGATGTGTTTTGACGAATGTTGTCCATATCCATCAGATTACAAATATACTGAAAAATCTATGGAAATGACAACTCGTTGGGCAAAAAGATGTAAAGAAGCTTGGACAAATGAAAATCAAGGCTTATTTGGAATAATTCAAGGCGGATTTTATAAAGATTTAAGGGAAAAAAGTGCAAAAGATTTAATAGAATTAGATTTTCCAGGATATGCAATTGGTGGAATTAGTGTAGGAGAACCTAAAGAAGAATTTCTAGATATATTAAATTATACAGCTCCTTTAATGCCTGAAAATAAGCCTAGATATTTGATGGGAGTTGGAACCCCAGATTATCTTATTGAAGCTGCAATAAGCGGAATTGATATGTGTGATTGTGTACTTCCTACTAGAATTGCAAGACACGGAACTGCTCTTACTAGTCATGGAAAACTTGTGGCTAGAAATGCTATTTATGAAAGAGATTTTTCACCATTAGACCCGGAATGTGATTGTTATACATGTAAAAATTATACGAGGGCATATATAAGGCATTTAATAAATATGAAAGAAATTTTAGGAGTAAGATTACTTTCAATTCACAATTTAAGATTCTTGACTAAATTGATGGATAGAGTTAGAATAGAAATAGAGAATGATAATTTATTAACGTTTAGGAATGAGTTTTATAAAAGTTATGGTTATACGAACTAAACGGATAATATGTACATATAAGGGGGATAAAATGAATTTAGAAGAGAGTGATATTTTTAAAGAAGAAATTGAGAAAAATTCTAAGCACAAGAAAAATGTTATGTTATCTATTATAGTTTGTGTAATAATAATGATAGTCTTGATAGCATTAATTGTTTATATTAGATATGTTGATTCAAGAACATTAAAGCTTTTTGTAGATAATAAGCAATTATCTATTCCAAGTGATTTTTATATAGTTGAAGACAATAAAAGATATGTTAATCTTGATGAATTGTCTGGATTTTTAGGATATGATTATACAAAGGGAGTTTATACTTTATACAATGAAGATGATGACAGTTGCTATATGCAAAACAAATTTGAAACAATTGCAATATCATCTGGAAAAAATAAATTTGAAAAATATATAACATTAGTTCAAGATGAAACTATTGGAGATATTCCTGTAACATCTAAGTCTGATTCAGGATATTGTGAAAGTTTTACAATTGATGAACCAGCTAAGTTTATTGATGGAAATATATACATATATGATGAATATATTCCAAAAATGTTTAATGTATCTTTAAAATGGACAGAATATAGAATATATTTTTACACACTAGAATATAATATTGCTTTAGCTCAAAAAACTATTAGTAAGATGGGATATACTGAGATGAGTGGTTATTATGAGAACATTAGAGCAATTGCTGATGGATATGCTATTGTTGGTAATAATACTAAAGTTTATGGTGTTGTATCTTTAAATAATGAATCAGAAATTATTAGTGTAAAATATGATGATATTAAATATGTACAAAATACAGAAGAATTTTATGTAACTGTAGCTGATGGTACTATGGGACTAATGTCTTCAAAAGGTCAAACCATAATTCCACCAACAGAATATGAAGACATTTCTTTATTAGATGAGCAAAATCAATTATATTTGGTAGAAAAAAATAATGAGTATGGCGTATTAAGTAGAAATGGTGACGTTATAGCTTATGCAGAAAATGATGAAATAGGTTATGATGTTTCTAAGTTTAATACAGAATATTTAGAAAACGATTTATTGTGGTTTAATAAATGTATACCTGTTAGAAAAAATGGAAAATATGGTTTATATAATAAAGATGGAGAAAATGAGTTATTGCTACAAATAAACTATGAAGGATTTGGATACTTATCTTCTGAATCAAAATCATCTGGTAATCAACAAAGTGTTTTAGTAATACCAGGAAGCGTTGGAATAGAAGGAATTGTAATAAAGTATAATGATTTATATGGTATATATGATGTTAATGAAGAAAGAATTGTTTTAACATGTGTGTTTACAAAAATATATTCAATAACAAAATCAGGAAATACAAAATATTATATTGAATATAATGGACAAGAGATGGATTTAGCTGAATATTTGGAACAAAATAATTTAGTTAATATTGATAAAAATGGAAAATATATTAATTCAAATGATTATGAAGAAGAAACATCTGATTCACAAGCTGAAGAAGAAAATTTGAATGACGATATAAATGATAATACTAATGAAACTAATAATAGCGTAACTAATGAAACAAGTTCTAACTCAAATAGTGTTACTAACAAAGTTAAGAATTCTAATACTACTGCAAGAAATAATACGAGTAATGAAGAAGACGATTTATAATTATCAATTAAAATAATATGTGTAATAAAATTAACTCTTACAAATAAAATATTGTAAGAGTTTTTATTTTGTAAAATATAAAATCTCAATATTAATAATTAAATTGGGGGAAAGTATGAAAAGATTTATTTTAAATTTGTTATTAGAATTAATAATTTCTTTGATTTTATTTTTTGTTATTGCACTTTTAATGAGTTTTACAAGCATAAGTGAAAATGTTCTTACACCTTTAATAGTTGCAGTATCTATGTTTGCTATATTTGTAGGGAGTTTTTGCTATGCTAAAGATAAGAGAAAGCATGGTATTATATATGGTGGATTACTTGGAATATTTTATATTTTATTACTTTATATTATTTCAAGTGTTATGTATTCAAATTTTAATATATCTGCTAATTCTTTATTTATGATTATTTTGAGCATTTTGGGTGGTATAATAGGAGGAGTATTAGGAGTGAATTTTTAAAAATCTATAAAATGTGTTGATATTTTTTTTTATTTAATATAAAATCATTATTGATTAATAATAATATATATAATTTTGTGTAAAAATAGTATATACTGATAAATCAGAAATACAAGTGATTAAAAGCTATTATTTATGCATTATATAAACTAATTAGGAGGGAAATACATTGGAAAAAAATTTAAAGAAAATCAGAACAATAGCTATATTATTAATTGCAATATTAGTATCAATAATAGCTTTTTGTGGTGCATATTTTAAAACTTCAGGAATATGGAAAAATAGGATTCCAGATTTTAATTATGGTATGGAATTATCTGGAATGAGAGAATTGAGATTTAAATTAGATGAAGAAGAAGTAGAAAAAAAGGTATATATAGATAGTGAAGGAAATATTGCTGGTGAAGTAAAAGAATCTGAATCAGAAAATCCAGGTGAAATAAGTCTTGTTCAAGATGAAACAGAAAATTCAGAAGAAAATAATAATTCTGAAGAAGATAATGTTCCAGAAGGATATACAGTTGAGACAAGAACTATTAAAGTAAATGAAGATTCAGCTATCAATGAGGAAAATTTTGAAAAAGCGAAAAGAATAATTCAAAAAAGATTAGAAAATTCAACTTATGAATATAATATAAGATTAGATGGACAAACTGGAGAATTAGTGATAGAGGTGCCTGATAATGAAGATATACAAACTGTAGAGTCTTTTGTTACAACTGTAGGAAATATTCAAATAATTGATGATCAAAATGGTTTAGTTTTATTAGATGACTCTGGTTTAAAAAACGCTGTTGCAACTTATAATAATACTGCAGAAAAAGGTTATCAAGGTTATTTAATATTAACATATGACAAATCTTCAGCTGAAACATTAAAAGAAATTAGTAATAAATATGTTGCTGTTCCAAATGAAAACAATGATGAAGGTGAAAATGCAAGTGAATCAGAAAATGTTGATAGTGAAGAAAGTGCAGAAGCTGAAACAACAATTAATTATATATCTATAAAATTAGATGACCAAACTATACTTAAAACATATTTTGGACAAGAATTGCCTGGAGGAACATTACAAATTCCAATTGGAAATGCTACAACAGATGTAGATGAATTTTCAGAAGTTTATAAGCAAGTTACTCAAATAGCTGAAATTTTAAGAAATGAAAGCTTACCATTAACATATAAATTAGTATCTGATAATTATGTACAATCAAATATAGATATCAACAATAATATTATAAAAATATTAACTGCTATAACTATTGCTGGAATATCATTATATTTTATTATTAGATATAAATTAAATGGATTAAAATCTTCAATTATTGCAATTGGATACATTGGATTACTTATTTTAGTAGTAAAATATACAAATGTAATTATTACATTAAATGCTTTGATAGCTCTATTTGGTGTTATAATTATTAATTATATATTTAATGACAAGTTATTACAAAAAATAAATGGTGGAGCAAATGTAAAAATTGCTTTTATTCATGCAATAAAAGAATTATATTTTACAATTATTCCTGTATGCATAATTGCAATTATATTTACATTTATGCATAGTACTATAATAAGTAGTATAGGAATGGTATTATTTTGGGGATTATTTATCCAAGCTTTATATGACTGCTTACTACTAATAGTTTTAAATGAGAAGAAAGACTAATAATTGTATATATTAATGAAGGGAAGAGAATAAATAATGAAAATTGATGGTGTAAAAAAGATAATCTTATTAGGAATGATTCTTTTAATTGTTGCAGGACTAGTTGTAGTTGCATTAAAGGGATTTAGTGTGGCATTATTTTATAAGCAACATGAAGAAATTAATATTAATGTTGGTAAAGAAATAAATTACAAAGATTTAAAAGGAATATGTGATGAAGTATTTAATGGAAAAAAATACGAAATTCGAATGATTGAACTTTTTAGTGACTCTATAAATGTAAGAGTAGAAAATACAATTACAGATGAAGAAAAGAATAATTTAATAAATAAAATTAATGAAAAATATGAAACAAAATTAGAAGCATCAACTTTAACTGTAAATAAGAATGCTAATATTAGAATTAGAGATTTAATAAGACCATATGGAAAGCCTGTATGTGCTTCTGCTATTACAATTATTTGTTATTTATATTTGAGATATAGAAAAAATGAGCCAATGAAATTTTTATACTATTCATTTGTGAATATTGCACTAACTGAACTTTGTTTGGCTAGTATTATTGCTATAATTAGAGTTCCTGTTTCACCATTAATAGTTAATATATTGGTATTAATTGGTGTAATAGAATTATTAGTTTTAACAAATAAAAAAGAAAAAGAGTTAAAAAAAGCTTGATTTTTCTAGAAAAATGTTGTAAAATCTAAGTGTTAAAAGTACCATAATCTTAGTTTATAGAAAAAAACCTACTTTATTCTCAGATTATGGCAAATAAAAATATAGGAGGAAAATGAATATGACAAAGGAAAGAAAACAAGAAATTATTAATACTTATAAAAGAGAAGAAAATGATACTGGTTCACCAGAAGTTCAAATTGCTCTTTTAACTGAAAGAATATCTGAATTAACAGAACATTTAAAAGTTCACACGAAAGATAATCACTCTAGAAGAGGATTACTAAAAATGATTGGTAAAAGAAGAAATTTACTAAGCTATTTATCAAAAAAAGATATTAACAGATATAGAGAAATAGTAAAAAAACTAAACTTAAGAAAATAAAATAAAAGTGCTGTAATTTTCCATTACAGCACTTTTATTAGTTTGCATTATAGTAGTGAATATGTATTTAATTTTGTTTTTATATATTTTTAATTATATTATTTGTTGATATTTTCTGTTAGAACATAATTCAAATTATTATAAAATTCATCTAATGTTTTTCTTTTAAATACAATTAATGGAATAGACACATATGAATTGTCATTAAATATTTGCAATTCATAATGCTTTTGAAAATATCCAGATGAAAGAAATTTATTTTCGTAAATAACAATTTTAGGATTATCATATATACTAAAAATATATGATTTATTCAATAAATCATTTTTTACTATAATACTATTATTATTAAAATAGATATAATAATTTTTGTAAAGAAATATTATATATGAAATAATAAAATTGATTACAAGACTAATAAATATTGCGACTGTAAAATCAATGTTAATATTTATACTATTAAAAATTTCAACTATTAAACAAATTATAATACTACTAAATATAATTAAAAAGTAAAAGGATTTCAAAAAGTATGGAAAAAAATTTGAAAGCTTAAATTTTTTTTCTGTATTTTTAATGCTTAATATTATTTTTTCTCTATTATATTCAGTATAAGCTAATGGCAATGACCAGATAAGCAAGAAATCATCTCCTCAAATATGCTTAAATTTATTATTATTAAATTTATTATATCAAAAAATTATAAAATAGTCAAAATGCGAAATTAAACAAAATATTTGCTTTTTCTATTGAAAAAATACTTATTTTATAATAAAATAACAGCGGTTAAATTTTTGGAAGAGTAGCTTGTAAAATGTACTTATAAATAAAGTATATTTTAGAGGTTACATTTCAAATAATTTAACTATAAGCTTGAATCTTATTATTTAGAAGTACAGATTACAAGCAAAGCGAGTAAAGGGAGGAAATGTAAAATGTTAAAAACTTATAGTATGGTTTTAGCAGGAAGAAAACTAACAATTGAAACAGGAAAAATGGCAGGACTTGCAAATGGAAGTGTTCTTGTAAAATATGGTGACACTACTGTACTTGTAAATGTTACTGCTTCAAAAGAGCCTAAAGAAGGAATTGATTTTTTTCCATTATCAGTAGATTATGAAGAAAGATTATATTCTGTTGGAAAAATTCCAGGATCTTTTACAAAGAGGGAAGGAAAGCCAACAGAAAAAGCAATATTAACAGCTAGAGCAATTGATAGACCTTTAAGACCTTTGTTTCCAAAAGATTTTAGAAATGATGTAGTTATCAGTTGTTTAGTTTTATCTGTTGAACAAGATTGCTCACCAGAAGTCTGTAGTATGATTGGTGCATCATGTGCTCTTTCAATATCAGATATTCCTTTTGGCGGACCAACTGCAGCTGTTGCTGTTGGTTATGTTGATAATAAAATTGTAATTAATCCTACTGAAGAAGAAAGAAAAAATAGTAAATTAACTTTAACTGTTGCAGGAACTGCTGATAAAATTGCAATGATTGAAGCAGGTGCTGAGGAAATACCTAATAATACAATGCTAGAGGCTATTAAAGAAGCACATGTAGAAATTAAAAAAATTTGTAAATTTATACAAGATATAAAAGATGAAATTGGAAAAACTAAATTTGAATATAAATCATTTGCTATTAATGAAGAAATATATGAAATTATTTCTAATGAATTTGCTGAAAGAATGAAACAAGATGTTCAAACTGTTGATAAACCAGAAAGAGATGCAAAAATTGATAAGCTTACAGAAGATGTGATATTATGGTATACTGAAAAATATGGGGAAGAAAAAGCTGAAGAAGACGAATCACAAATAAAAGATGCTTTGTATAAATTAGAAAAGAAAACTGTTAGAAGACTAATTTTAGATGAAGGCAAAAGAGTAGATGGAAGAGGAATATATGACATAAGACCTCTTTCATGTGAAGTAGGTTTAATTCCAAGGGTTCATGGAAGTGGATTATTTAATAGAGGAAGAACTCAAGTTTTATCTATAGTTACTCTTGGAATGAAAAGTGAAGAACAAATTTTGGATGGAATAGATACAGAAGAAGCCAAAAGATATATGCATCAATATAATTTTCCTGGTTATAGTGTTGGAGAAGCAAAATCATCAAGAGGACCTGGTAGAAGAGAAATTGGACATGGAGCTTTAGCTGAAAAAGCTTTGGTACCTGTTTTACCTTCTGTTGATGAGTTTCCATATTCTATAAGAGTAGTATCAGAAATTTTAAGTTCAAATGGTTCAACTTCTCAGGGAAGTATTTGTGCTTCAACTCTTGCACTTATGGATGCAGGTGTACCTATAAAAAAACCAGTTGCAGGTATTTCTACAGGATTAATTACAGATGAAAATGATCCAAGCAAATATGTTGTTATTACTGATATTCAAGGAATTGAAGATTTTTTTGGAGATATGGATTTTAAAGTTGGTGGAACAAGAGATGGAATAACTGCAATACAAGTAGATATAAAAGTTGAT
This sequence comes from Clostridiales bacterium UBA7001, assembly GCA_002449785.1. Lineage (GTDB taxonomy): Bacteria > Bacillota > Clostridia > TANB77 > CAG-508 > Scatovivens. The sequence continues at coordinate 33,821 of DJXP01000015.1, read as the reverse complement.
GGATTAAGTTATGAGATTATTGCAGAAGCATTTGAAAGAACAGAAAAGGCAAGAAAATATATATTAGATGATATAATGGCACCGCAAATTGCAAGTCCTAGACCAGAAATTTCAAAATATGCTCCTAAGATTATAAATATGAAAATTAATCCAGAAAAAATTAAAGATGTTATTGGTTCTGGTGGAAAAGTAATTAATAAAATAATTGAAGAAACTGGTGTTAAAATAGATATAGAAGAAGATGGAACAGTATTTATTTATTCTGATGATATAGATGCTGCAAGAAAGGCTCAAAATATAATTGAAAATTTAACTAGAGAAATTGAATTAAATGGTATATATACTGGTAAAGTAGACAAAATAATGAATTTTGGGGCTTTTATAGATTTGGGAGGAGGAAAAGAAGGACTACTTCATATTTCCAAAATTTCAAAAGAACGAATAAATAAGGTTGAAGATGTCTTAAAAATAGGTGATGAAGTTACAGTAAAAGTATATGAAATAGATGATCAAGGAAGAATAAATTTGACAAGAAAAGATTTATATACAGAAGAATAGTTTTGTTATAATATATTTATTAAATACATATAATAATATATATTTAAATATTACAAATTATCAGAAGTACTTGAAAAAATTTCCATAAAATGTTATACTAAATTTTAGAGTGAATAAATTGAAAGAGGGGAAAATATGAAATATATTTATCTTTTACAACAAGCTCTTATATGGCTTATTACCATTTATTGGGCCTATCAAATAATAGTTAGCTTTTGTTCATTAATTAAATTAAAGGATAAAAAACTAATTATTGAAAAAGAACATAAATTTATGGCAATTGTTCCTGCTCATAACGAAGAAAATGTTATAAAAAATTTGGTTGAAAGCTTAAATAATCAAGATTATCCTAAAGAATTATATGATGTTTATGTTATAGCAGATAATTGTACTGATAGAACTGCTGAAATAGCAAAAGAAGCAGGTGCTAAGGTTTATAAAAGATTTGATGAAATGCATAAAACAAAAGGATATGCATTAAATTGGTTTTTAAAACAAAAAATTGATGAGAATGCTGATTACGATGCATTTTGTGTGTTCGATGCAGATAATATAGTAGATAAAAATTTTATAAAAAATATGAATAAAAAACTATGTCAAGGCGAAGAAATTGTTCAAGGATACAGAGATATCAAAAATCCAACAGATTCATGGGTATCTTCTGGATATGCAATTTTTTACTGGATGATGAATAGATTTTACCATTTAGCTAGATATAATTTAGGTTTATCTCCACTAATAAATGGGACTGGATTTATGGTTAAATTTGATTTAATTAAGCCTAATGGATGGCAAACAATAACTTTAACAGAAGATATAGAATTTTCTCTAATTAATATTGCTAGCGGAAGAAAGTTAGGTTGGGCAACTGATGCAATCGTTTATGATGAACAACCAGTAAACTTTTCTCAAAGTTGGTCACAACGTTCTAGATGGACAGTAGGTCATCTTCAATGTATGAAACATTACACAAGAGATTTAGCAAAAGGCGTTATAGAGAATAAAACATTTATGAATTTTGATGGATTACTTTATATGTTTGGTATTCCAATGATGATATTAACATTTATATTACTTGGTTTAAATACAATATTATATTTTGGAGCTGAAATGACATTTGCTGAACTAATAGGCAATTATGCAAGATATTTAATAGCAACATTTATTTTACCAGTTATTACGGGAACTGCAATAATGGCTCTTGATAAAAGGGAAATTAAACCAATGTTATTTGGTATTTTATGCTATCCATTATTCTTGGGTTCATGGATTTTAATTAATTTAAAATGTTTAATAAAACCAGATACTAAGTGGGAAAAAATAGAACATGTTAGAGATATTAATATTGCTGAAGTTTCTACTATTAAATAGATTATAATTAGTAAAATTGATGTATAAATAAAAGGAGTATAAAAGAAGTTTTATACTCTTTTTATTTATTTAGTCTTGTAAAAAAGTATAATAAATGATATATTACAAATATCGTAAGTTGAATAAAATGCTAGAGGTGAAAAAGCAAATGGAAAGTATTGATAAGAGTTTGCATGCGGTTTTAAAAGAAAAGAGTATTCTTAAAAATGAGCCAATGTCAAAACATACTTCTTTCAAAATTGGTGGAAATGCTGAATATTTTTTGAAAATTGATACTATTGAAAATTTAAAAAAAATTATTGATATTGCTACTTCAAATAAAATAAATATTACAATTGTTGGTAATGGTACTAATTTATTAGTGCGAGAAGGTGGAATTAAAGGATTTGTTATAAAGTTAGAATTAAAAGACTTTAAAATAAGAAATAATTTAGATGATGTATATATTACAGTACAATCCGGTATGTCTTTAAGTACTCTTTCAAATATAGCAATAAAAGAGGAAGTTAGTGGTATTGAATTTTTATCTGGTATTCCAGGTACAATTGGAGGTGCACTTCGTATGAATGCAGGTGCATATGGAATGGAAATGAAAGATATTGTTTTTAAAACAAAATATATGACTTATGATGGGAAAATAAAGACTCTTGAAGCTTCTTCTCATGAATTTTCATATAGGAATAGTATTTTTTCAAGAATAAATGTAATTATTTTAGAAACAACATTGAAATTAAAAAAAGGTAATTCTAATGAAATAAAAGCTAAAATAGATGAATATATGAAAAATAGAAGAGAAAAACAACCTTTGGAATATCCAAATGCAGGAAGTGTTTTTAAAAGAAAAGATAATTATATTACAGCAAAATTAATTGATGAATGTGGGCTTAAAGGATATAGTATTGGAGATGCTGAAGTTTCACAAAAACATGCAGGTTTTATCATAAACAAAGGTTCAGCATCATCTAAAGAAGTTTTAGATTTGATTGATTATATTAAGAAAAATGTAAAAGCTAAATTCAAAATAGACATAGAAACAGAAATTATAGTATTAGGAGATGAAAAATAATGAAATCTTTTTTTGAATGGTTTAAAGCAAGTACTAAAGTTAAAAGATGGATACTTTTAATTTTAGTAGGTATTGTTTTAACTTGTTATGGTATTGCAAAAATATTAGTTTCAGAAGAGATTACTTTTTTTGAACTAGGAAAAACGGTTGTCATATTTGTTATAGGATTTATAGCTATTGTTGTAGGAATAGTCTATATACAAAAAAGAAGTTTAGAAATTATTATTGAAGCAAATAACACTTCTACAGATAAAGGCAAAAAAGCACAACATAATATAAAATCTTTGATTTTTAATAAAAGAGTTTATGAAGAAGGTCCTAAAATTGTAGTTATTGGTGGAGGACAAGGATTAAATACAGTAATAGAAGGATTTAAAAAATATACAAATAATATAACAGCAATTGTTACAATGACTGATTATGGAAATATTCCTACTGAATCAAGAAAAGCATTAGATACTTTGCCTTTAAAAGATATAAAAGATAGTATAATAGCAATGTCTGATAAAGAAGACATCATGAGAAAATTAATGTATCTAAATTTTCAGAATGAAAGGCTTAAAGGTTTAAATTTTGGAGATATATATTTGACAGCTATGAATGAGATATATAACAATATATCAGAAGCTATTCTAAAGAGTACAGCAGTATTAAATATTACTGGAAAAGTAATTCCAGTTACATTAGATGAGATTACAATTTGTGCAGAGTTAAATGATGGTACGACAATTAAACAAAAAGATCAAATACCTAATATTGTAGTTCAAAAATTTGAAAAGATAAACAGAATATATATTTCACCTTCTAATTGTAGACCTGCTCCAGGAGTTATAGAAGCAATTGAAGATGCAGATGTTATTGTTATTGGACCAGGTAGTTTATATACAAATGTTTTACCAAATTTATTGGTTAAAAATGTATCAAAAGCAATTAAAGATAGTAAAGCAATGAGATTTTATATATCTAATATAATGACAGAACCAGGTCAAACAGATAATTATACTTTATCAGATCATTTTAAAGCAATTAACGAGCATGTTGGTACAGATTTAATAGACTACTGTTTAGCAGATACTGGTGAAATTGTTCCTGAATATATTAGAAAATATAATAAAGAAGGTTCAGAACCTGTTGAAATTGATGATAAAAATTTAAGCTCATATAGCATTAAAGTAATAGAAAGAAATTTATCATGTATTAAAAATGAAAAAATTAGACATAATTCAGATGTTGTCGCAGGAACAATAGTCGAAATGATATGTAATGATTTGAAATTTCATGATATGCAAAATAATACCGAATACTTATTGCTTCAATCAGTCTTAAAAGAACATAAAAAAAATATTGGTAAAGAAAATAAAAAAAATAAGAATACAAAATTAATTAAGAAAAAAAATAATAATAATAGGAAAACAAGTAAATTTAAAGAGAAGTATAATGATAGAGTAAAATCTATTCAAAATACTGAAAGTAAAATAGCTGAAAATAGAAAAATTGCTAATGAAATTGAAAAAATGGAAAAAGCTAAAATAGAATCAGATTCAAATTTTAGTTATGATAGTATAAGAAGAACAAATAGTATAAAAGATAGACGAAGTCATGGTAGAAGAAATAAATAGAGAAGGAAGAATACAAATGAAAATAAATAGAAACAAAATAGAATTAAGTGATGGTTTAAATAAAGAGTGGATTTTATCGAATGGAATTGGAGGTTTTTGTTCTACAACTATTGTAGGAGCTAATACAAGAAGGTATCATGGACTTTTGGTAGCATCTTTAATGCCACCTGCTCAAAGACATTTAATTATTTCAAAAGTAGATGAAAGCCTAATAATTGATGGAGAAGAATTTAATTTATATACTAATGTTTGTAAAAATTATATATCAGATGGGTATAAATATTTAGATTCTTTCGAAAAAGATATTTTACCTGAATATACATATAAAGTTAATGACATAAAAATAAGTAAAAAAATCTCTATGGTTTATGGGAGAAATACTGTTGTTGTTCAATATAAAATTAAAAATGGAAAACATAGTACAATATTTAAACTTGCACCAATAATTAATTTTAGAGATTTCCATCAAATGTCTACTAATCATGAGTTTAATATAAAGCAATCTATTTATAATAATAAAGTTAAAATTCACATAGATGATCATTCTTTATTTCCTATATATATGTATTTAAATGATGGAGTTTATTATGAGCATAATAATGATGTATTTAGAAATATGTATTATTTAAAAGAAGATGAAAGAGGTTTTTATGCAGAAGAAAATCTATCTGTTCCAGGAAGATACGAAGTTTGTATTAAGCCTAATGAACTAAAAGAAATTACATTTGTAGCCTCTTTAGAAGATAATACGGAACAAGTGGATAGTAATAAAGTATTTAAGGAAGAAGAGGAAAGAATTAGAAGTATAATAGATTCTTCATCGCTTTTAGTAAAAAAGACTAAATTATCTAAAAAAGAAAAAGATTACAATAAGTTAATGACAAGTTTGCTTATAGCTGGAGATAGCTTTATAATCAATAGACCAACTTTTGGAACACATTCTGTTATAGCTGGTTTTCCATGGTTTTTAGATTGGGGAAGAGATACATTAATAGCTTATGAAGGTTTATTTTTAATAACGAAGAGATTTGAATTAGCAAAAGAAATTCTACTAACATTTACAAGAGATATTAAATACGGATTAGTTCCTAATGGATATTCTGGCTTTGATAATAGACCTCTTTATAATAGTGCAGATGCTTCATTATTATTATTTGAGCAAGTAAATAAATTTTTACAGTATACTAAAGACTATGAGTTTGTTAGAGATAATATTTATGATAAATTAAAAGGAATAATAGAAAGCTATAAAGCTGGAATAGACTTAGATAATAACAATATTTATATTGATAAAGATTATTTGTTAGTTTCTGGAACAGAAACTACACAGAATACATGGATGGATGCAAAAATTGGTGATTTGGCAGTTACTCCGAGAAATGGAAAAGTTGTTGAATTGAATGCTCTTTGGTATAATGCTCTTAAAACATTAGAAAACTTAGCTAACAGATTTAATGAGAAAGAATTAAGTGATAGTTGTAAAAAACAAGCAAAAAAACATCAAGAAGCATTTAAAACTGCTTTTTACAATAAAAAGAAGAAGTCTTTGTATGATGTTTTAGGAGACGATAAAATAAGACCAAATCAGTTGTTCAGTATTTCAACAACATATCCTGTAATTAAACCATCTTCTGAAATCGGAAAAACAATATTTAAAACTGTGAAAACCAAATTATTAACTAAATATGGACTAAGGACATTGGCGAAAACAGAAGAAGGATATATTCCTTATTATGAAGGAGGTCCGGTTCAAAGAGACAGAAGTTATCATCAAGGCACTGTTTGGGTATGGCTATTTGGACTATATTTTGATTCATTGAAGAATATTATTAATGACGAAAAAGATAGATTAGAAAAAGAAAAAATGTTAATAGAATATGAAAAATTTATTAATACTGTTTTTACAACTTTTAAAGTTGAGATAGATAATTCAGAGGGGATAGGAACTATTTCAGAGTTGTATAATGCAGAAGAACCATATAAACCAGGTGGAACATTTTCACAAGCTTGGAGCGTATCTGAGATATTAAAGATTGTTTCAAATTTAATATAGAATAAATAATACAAAAGCGAACCTGAATTTCTGATTCGCTTTTTATTAATGAAATTAGATAGGAGATATTATGGGTGAAATATTTGATGAAATAATTAATGAAATTTGCAAAGAAAAAAAGATAGAACAAGAAAGCATTTCTTATGGTTGGATAAAAGTATTAAAAAAAGGTTCGAAAACTAAATATATTGTAGGTTATAATTTTGATTTAAATTCAGCAGTTTCAAAAATTGTTTCAAAAGACAAATTTGCAACTTATGAAATACTAAAATATAATAATGTTCCAATAATTGATCATAAAATAATATTTAATCCGATTACTAGACAAGATTTTTATAAAAAGGAATTTATAGATGAGGCAAAAAAATTACTAAAGAAAAATAGCAAAGTTATTATTAAAGCTAATGATTCAAGTTGTGGTAGAGAGGTTTATTGTTGTGAAAGCATAAATGAAATTGACAAAATTATTGATGTATTATTTAAAAATAATAATGATTCATTAAGTGCGTGCCCTTATATGGATATTAAATATGAATATAGAGCTATTTATTTATGTGGAGAAATAATTTTTTTATATAAAAAAGTTAAACCTTATGTTATAGGTGATGGAATTAAGAGTTTGAAATTACTTATAAATGAAAAAGAAAAAAAGGAATGTATTGATATTGATATAATGGATAATCTTAATTTAAATTATATTCCATGTAAAAATGAAAAGATTATTATTTCATGGAAACATAATTTATCTAACAGTGCTGAACCGGTTTTAATTGATGATTCTGATGAATATGCAAATGAGATAGTAAAAATTGCATTAAATACTGGAAATGTTTTAAATATAAATTTTGCAAGTATAGATATTTGTTTGACTAGTAATAATGAAATTTTTGTTATGGAAGTAAATAGTAATGTTTGTATGGCAAAGTTTTCAAAAAAAATTCCAAATGGATATAATATAGTAAAAAATATATATTCAAAAGCAATTGACAAGATGTTTGAATAAAAGTTAATAAATGACTAAACTTTTTTTTGTTTAAAAACTTGACAGTTTACAATTATACATATAAAATAATATTGTAGGAAAAAATACAATATAAATTATATAAATAAGTAATTGAATTTATGAATAATTTTGTTGTACATTGAAAATTTAATAGAAAAGAGGTAAAAATAATTATGCAAACAACATTAATTGTAATTGCCACTCTTCTTATCTCAGCTGTGATTTTTATACCTATTGGGGTTTTTATAAGAAAAAAAGTTGCAGAATCTAAAATTCAAAGTGCTGAAAAAGAAGCACAAAGACTTATGGAAAGTGTTAAAGTAGATGCAGAAAATTTAAAAAAAGAGGAACTAATTAAAGCAAAAGAAGAAGTATTACAAATAAGAAACGAATTAGATGTAGAGATTAAAGAAAGAAGGGGCGATATCCAAACACAAGAAAGAAGATTAATACAAAAAGAAGAAGCACTAGAAAAAAGAATGTCTGTTTTTGATAGTAAAGAAAAGGAATTAGAAAGAAAATTTGCTGATAACGAACAAAAAAGACTTGAGTTAGATGGTATATATCAAAAACAAGTAGAAGAATTACAAAGAATATCTGGATTAACAGTTGAGCAAGCAAAACAACAATTATTAAATGATTTAGACAAACAAATAACTATGGAAAAAGCAACGATTATTAGAGATTTAGAAATAAAAGCAAAAGAAGAAGCTGAAAAAAATGCTAGAGAGATAATTGGTTTTGCTATACAAAAATGTGCTGCTGATCATACTTCAGAAACAACAGTTTCTGTTGTTTCGTTACCAAATGATGAAATGAAAGGTAGATTAATAGGTAGAGAAGGTAGAAACATTAAAGCATTAGAAACACTTACTGGAATTGATTTAATAATAGATGATACTCCTGAAGCGGTTATTATTTCCGGATTTGATCCATTAAGAAGAGAAGTAGCTAAAATAGCTATTGAGAAGCTTATTGATGATGGAAGAATACATCCAGCTAAAATTGAAGAAATGGTAGAAAAGGCTAAAGAAGAAGTTAGTAAAACAATTAAAGAAGAAGGAGAAAGAGCTGTTTTAGAAACAGGAGTAAATAACCTTCACCCAGATTTAATAAAATTAATTGGAAAGCTTAAGTATAGAACAAGTTATGGACAAAATGTATTGAATCATTCAATTGAAGTTTCTAATTTAGCAAGAATAATGGCAGAAGAATTAGGGGTTAATCCTAAAATTGCAAGACGTGCTGGTTTACTTCATGATATAGGTAAAGCTTTAGATCATGATATGGAAGGAACACATGTTGAATTAGGTGTTGAAGTACTTAGAAAATATAAAGAAAATGAAACTGTGATTAATGCAGTAGAGGCACATCATGGTGATGTAGAGCCTAAAACAATTGAAGCTATTTTGGTACAAGCTGCTGATGCAATTTCAGCATCAAGACCTGGTGCAAGAAGAGAAACCTTAGAAACTTATATTAAAAGGTTAGAAAAACTTGAAGAAATTGCTGATTCTTTTGAAGGTGTAGAAAAATCATTTGCTATACAAGCAGGACGTGAAGTTAGACTTATAGTTAAGCCAGAAAAAGTATCTGATAGTGATATGGTTGTTATGGCTAGAGAAGTTGCAAAGAAAGTTGAAAGTGAAATGGAATATCCTGGACAAATAAAAGTAAATGTTATTAGAGAATCAAGAGTAATTGATTATGCAAAATAAAAAATAAAGCTAAGAATTTTATTATAAATTCTTAGTTTTTTTTTGAGATTTATATATATAAAAATAAATTTTTAAAATGTAAGTTTTTTCTTAAATTACTTGACATAGAACTTATTTGAACATATAATACTTTTATAATCAACATTAGGAGGTTCAAAACGAAATTATGTATAATGCTTTATATTCTTTTAACGATAAGTATAATGATATTTCAGACGAGGAACTAATTAAGGAAACAAGATTAGGTAATTTAGAAGCTCAAAACTATTTGTTAGAAAAATATAGAAGTTTAGTAACAATGAAAGCCAATAAGTTTTTTTTAATTGGAGCAGAAAGTGATGATATGATTCAAGAAGGAATGATTGGTTTATTTAAAGCTATTCAATCATATGACTTAGAAAAAAATAATTCGTTTAAAACTTTTGCAAATTTATGTGTTGAAAGACAGTTAATAACGGCAATTAAAACTTCTAATAGACAAAAACATATCCCTCTAAATTCATCTTTTTCATTGAATAAAACTGCTTTTGATGAAGATGATGATACTAGCTTAATAGAAGTTTTAGACTCTAAATTCGTAGAGGACCCATTAGATACTATCACAAAGAAAGAATATTTTGAAACAATTGAAAGTAAAATAGAAAAAAATTTAAGTTTTTTTGAAAAAAAAGTCCTTGAACGATATATTCAGGGAGAAAGTTACATAGATATTGCAAGTAAACTTAATTCACCAGTTAAGTCTGTTGATAATGCAATTCAACGAATAAGAAAGAAAGCAATTAAATGCATAGGTAATGATGAATAATTAGGAATATCTAAAGATTTATCTAACATTCTATTGCAAATATTTAATATACACGCCCTCTTAGCTCAGGTGGTAGAGCACTTCCTTGGTAAGGAAGAGGTCGGCAGTTCAAGTCTGCTAGTGGGCTCCAAAGAATATATTATATTCTTGAATTTTTAAATATATGGAGGATAAAATGAATAAATGTACAAAAGAATCAGGAACAATTAATTTAGCTACTTTACTATTAGTGTTTGTTATAATAGTAGTTATTATTATTTGTTCAATTGTTGCAATTAGAGTTTCTAGAAGAAGTTCTAATAAAGTTTCTAATAATTTAAATGAAGAACCAAAGAGTATTGAAGATTATCAAAAAATTGCAAAAGAATATGAAAATTTCAAAAAATTAATTTCAGATTATGAAGGTGAAGAATTTGTTAATACTATACTTTCATTTGATAATCCATATGATATTATCGATGTTTCTAATTCAAGTTATGATGATTCATATGTCAATAATTTTTCTGAAGATGAAATAAATGAATTATTAGAAAAGTATATTAATATATTCAATTTATATGAATATAACATAGAACAATTATTAATTAACTTTAATTTAGTTACACAAGAAAAATTAGGTGAGTATAAGAGTAATAAATTAATATTAGATGAATTTTATGAAACTGATATAAATTATGAGGACTTTAAAAATGAAATGTTAAAATATATGACGGAAGAAATGTTTATAAAAAACTTTTCAGAAGATGTAAAGTCTTTAAATGGAAAACTATGTTACTCTATGTATAATATTGGAGAAGATGAATCATTTAAAATATTAAGCATTGAGAAAAATGATGATAATAATTATATAGTAGATTTTCATGTTATTAGTAATGATAAAGATAATGACATAGATGATGTTGATTATTCTGATACAGATAATAATCATGATACTAACGAAGATGAAGATATTAATACAGATATTGAAAATACTGATAATGAAAACGAGGATGATAATTTAAATCAAGAAGAATTTTCAGAGTATGATGATGAAATGATAATAAGAATAACATCAAGAAATAAAAAGCCTATTGTGGCATATTAATGGTTGATGAAAAGAGGATAAAATGAGAATTGGAATTGTTGGACTTCCTAATGTTGGAAAAAGTACATTATTTAATAGTATAACAAAAGCTGGAGCAGAATGCGCAAATTATCCATTTTGTACAATTGAACCTAATATTGGAGTTGTTGCTGTACCTGATGAAAGAATTGATAAATTAGCTGAGATATATAAACCTCAAAAAATCACAAATGCTGTTGTCGAATTTGTTGACATAGCTGGACTGGTTAAAGGTGCTAGTAAAGGAGAAGGTTTAGGAAATAAGTTTTTAGCTCATATAAGAGAAGTGGATAGTATTATACAAGTAGTTAGATGTTTTGATAATGATAATATAGTACATGTTGATGGAAGTGTTGATCCAATTCGTGACATAGAAACAATAAATCTTGAATTAATTTTTGCTGATTTGGAAACAATAGATAAAAGAATAGAAAGAGCAAAAAAAATGATTAAAGCTGACAAAAAATACCAATTTGAGCTTGACACATTAGAAAAAGTAAAATCAGTTTTAGAAAATGGAAAATGCGCAAGAACAATAGATTATACTGATGAAGAAAAAGAAGTATTAAAAGATTGTTTTTTATTAACTACGAAACCTGTATTATATGTTGCTAATATTTCAGAAAGTGAAATAAATTCTTCAAATGAAATGGTAAGTAAAGTTAGAGAATATGCTAAAAATGAGAATACAGAAGTAATAGAACTATGTGTTAAAATAGAAGAAGAATTAAGCTCATTAGATAAAGAAGATAAAAAAGAAATGTTAGAAGCTTTAAGTCTAGAAGAATCTGGATTAGATAAATTAATTAAAGCTAGTTATAAATTATTAGGATTGATTTCATTTTTAACAGCAGGAGAGCCTGAAGTTAGAGCTTGGACAATAAAAAAAGGAACAAAAGCACCACGGAGCAGCAGGAAAAATTCATTCTGATATTGAAAGAGGATTTATTAAAGCTGAAGTTATTTCATATAATGATTTTATGGCTTGTAATGGTTCTATGGTCCAAGCAAAAGAAAAAGGGCTAGTTAGATCAGAAGGAAAAGAGTATGTAATGCAAGATGGAGATATAGTTTATTTTAGATTTAATGTGTAATATTTTGTAAATAATATTACAATTGTGTTAAAAAACAAAAAAATAGTAAAAAAAACTTGCATTAGAAAAAAGTATATATTATAATATTAACAGATGTTAAGTAATAGGGAGATGGAAAAATGTCAAATTTAAGTAAAGAAAAAATTTTAATTAGTTTCGTAATTATCACATTAATTACATTAGTAATTTGTAATGTTAAAACATTAGCAACAGAAGAAGTAAATAATACAAATACTAATAATGCTAGAACAATTATTACAGCTACTCCAGTAAATAATACTGATGCTAATGCTGTTGGAAGTGCATCAAATTCTAATAATGGAGTTGCAAATAATAGTACAAACACTAACACTAATAGTAATACTAATAGTAATACTAATACTAATACTTCAAAAAATGTTGTAAACAATACAAATTCTAATTCATCAAGAAATTCTTCTAGCTATGTTAATTCATCATCATTACCATATGCCGGAACAAATTCTTCAATAGTATTTATTGTTATTGCACTTGGTGTATCAGCAATATATGCTTATAAAAAAGTTAAAGAGTATGGTGAATAATTTATAATTTGTATTAATAATAAAGTTATTAAAGGGTGCACTTTGTGTACCCTTTTTGAAGTGATTTATCTTTTTAATAAATAGCATTTAAATAATTTAATTGTTGATTGATAAATTGAAATTTATGTGATATACTTTGTGTAAATTATAACTTTCGAATATATAAAGGAGAGAACAAAAGTGGCAAGTTCTAGTAAGAGTGAATTAAAAGAGAAATTACAATATTTAAAACTTAATTTAGATAAATTACCTGAGGTTTTAACTGAGTTTGAACCTATAAATTTTAGTGTATCTAGACTTAATAATGATAAAGACCATAGAATTTTTCGTTTTGTTCCTATTGATAAAATAGAAATATTGCTTACACCATGTTTAAGAACCGATCCACTTCGAGAAAAATACTCTAATGCTTTACCTATTAGTAAATTTCTTACACCAGGCGATGAAACTGATGAAGATATTGAAAGATATACTACATTTTTAAAAATGTTAAATACAATTTCTATTGCTGAAATAGAAAATATTAAAAGTATTCAAAAAGAATTAGAAAAAAAAGAACCATTTAAAGTAAAGTACAATAAAGAACATTTGTGGCAAATATATTATGATTCATCTACCGGAAGATATTTTATGCTTGTTTGTACTAAAGAAAAAACTTTTTCAGAACTATTTTATTTAATAAAAGAAAAAATTGAATTTTCTACTAAAAGAACTAAAGCTTCACCTAAAATATATGTTCCTATTAATTCTATGAATTATAGTGAAGAATATTTGAATGCGAATGAGATATCAGATTTAGAAAATTATTTATGGTTATTTACTAAAAATTGGGCTTTAACATTTGAAGTATATGGAAAAATGAATGATTTATCTTTGCAAATAGTTGGTGAAACATATGTATATGATAAAGTAAAAAGTAGTTACAAGATTAAATTAACCAGTAGAGAAGAAGCAATTAAATTTTATAAACTATTAAAAGCGTTATTTATAATTCAAACAGAAGTAAAAAATCATTTTACTTTTACTACTAAAATAGATAGTGATAATAGTTTAGAATTATACTTGGGACAAATTAGGCTAACATATGATATGCTTCCAGAATTTATAAAATCTGAATTTGAAATAGCAAAAGAAGAAATAAAATATCAGAATGAAGATATTGAAAAATTACAGGAAGAACTAGAAAATATAAAATTTGCAGTAAAAACAAAAGAAGAAGAATATTTAGTTAAGCAAAAAGAAATATCAACATATTTAGAATATAAAAAGACTTTTTTCGGTAAAATGAAATATTTTTTCAAGTCTTCTAAAATAAATAAACAAATAAAAACAGGCAATGTAAATAATAAAGATAATAATTCTAGTGAAAAAAATATTAATAATAATCAAGATAATTTAATTGATGTAAATCCAATTTCAACTGTAATACAAGAAAAAAAATATTATACAATTGAAGATTTGGTTACAATATATTCTTTACTTGAGAAAGGTGAAAGAACTTGCAAGAATTTAAACCAAGACTTAAAAGCTCAAAGATTAAAGCTGGAAAATATTATATCAAAAGTTAAGAATGCTAATTTATATATTGAAGAAATAGATAAACATAGAAAAAGTATTTTTGATTTTTGGAAATTCTCAAATAAAGATGAAAAACTAAGTTTAGAGATGGGTAATGAAACAGAAAAAAATGAAAATAAATCATTACTAAAAAAAGCATTTGATTTTGATTCTGATTTTGAGGATTTGGGAGTTAAAGTCGATTCACTTCAAAGAAAGAAGTTATCTAGAGAAGAAGCAGATAGTGTATTCATAGCTAAAACTGATGTTTTATACTTACTAAATATGTTAAGAGAAAATGATTTAAATAAGCAAGCTCTTGAAAATAGTTTATTAGAATTAAAAGAACAATTTAATAATAATAGATTACATATTGAGAGTGAAACATTTGATATATTTGGAAATGTTGATGATGATAACAGGAAATTAAAATATATTGGAAGTAGAAGTCACAGAGAAAATGAAAAAAGTAAATTTAAAATTCTAAATATAAATAAAAAAATTGATGTATTTGATTTTACAGAAAAACTTCAAACATTAATATCTTTTTTAGAAAGGACTATTCCAAAAGGAAAAGCCGAATATGATTTTTCATTATATAAAGTCTGTCAAATTACAGAGCAAGTAAAAGAAAAATCATTTGAAGTTTATAACTTAAGTGTTGAAAACGCATTAAAAGAATATAATGATGATGGAGAAGGTGCTTTAAATTTAATAAAACTAAATTATAAAGAAGGATTACCATTATTGTATTATTCTAATATAATTTTTTATGATAACAATAATCAAACGCTTCCTATTGGAATGGACTTATCTTCAAGTG
Organism: Clostridiales bacterium UBA7001; assembly: GCA_002449785.1. GTDB lineage: Bacteria > Bacillota > Clostridia > TANB77 > CAG-508 > Scatovivens. Next base: position 18,489 of record DJXP01000015.1, on the reverse strand, counting down.
TACTATTAGATTGTAAAAAATTAGATTTTAAATTAGTTAATAAAAGTAGATTTAGAACAAATAATTATTTTACTGAAAGTAATAATTTGATTTTGCCTAAAACAAAAGATGTATTAGTTTACGAATATGATGTTGAACTTAAAGGAACTTCAAGTAATAACGTAAAACAAGAAGAAAAAGAAGATGAAAACAACGATGAAAGTGAGTTCAATATAAGTAATAGTATTGAAGATATATATTAGTAATAGTGAGGAGTAAACTAAAAATGAATAGAACTATAATTATTGTATTAGATAGTTTTGGAGTAGGAGAGTCTCCAGATGCATATGTTTATGGAGATGAAGGAAGTAATACATTAGAGGGAATATATTATAATACAAAACTTAATATTCCAAATATGAAGAAATTAGGATTATATAATATTCAAGGATTAACAATATCTGAAAAAGAAGAGAAGCCTATTGGAATTTTCGGAAAAGCTCAGGAAAAAGCTAAGGGAAAGAATAGTCCAGTAGGACATTGGGAGATAGCAGGGTACATTCAAAATGTACCTTTTAAAACATATTATAATGGATTCCCTCAAGAATTGTTAGATGAAATATCTAAAAGAGCAGGAATAGATGGATTTATATGCAACAAAAAAGGTTCTGGTACAGAATTTTTAAAACAATATGGAGAGCAAAGTATAAGAGAGAAAAAACCAATTGTATATACATCTGCTGATAGTGTTTTTCAAATTGCAATACATGAAGATATTATGCCGATTCAAGAATTATATAGATTATGTAAAATATCTAGAGATGTAATAAATGAAAAAGGATATGATATTGGAACAGTAATAGCAAGACCTTTTGTGGGAACTAAGAATGAAAATTTTACTAGAACATATAATAGAAAAGATTTTGAGTTCGAAGGTTTTGGAAAAACAATGCTTGATGTTTTTCAAGAAAATGGTAAAAATGTTTTAGCTATTGGTAAGATTGAAGACTTATTCTCTGGAAGAGGCATAAGTAGAGCTATACATACAAGTGGAAATACTGATGGAATAGAAAAAACTATTTATGAAATAAAAAATTCAATTGAAGATTTAATTTTTGTAAATTTAGTAGATTTTGATATGTTGTATGGACATAGAAATAATATTGAAGGATATGCTAAAGCATTAGAAGAATTTGATAAAAAATTACCTGAAATAATAAATAGCTTGAAAGAAGATGATATTTTAATTTTAACTGCTGACCATGGAAATGATCCAAGTACACCAAGCACAGATCATTCAAGAGAATATATACCAATTCTAATTTATGGTAAAAAATTAAAAAATAATGTAGACTTAGGAGTAAGAAAAACATATTCAGATATTTCTGCAACAATATTAGATATTATGGAATTGCCTAGTTTAGAAAATGGTGAAAGTTTTAAAAATGAAATAATGTAGTATTAAATCGGGGCTATATATAGCCCCGTAATTTTTATAATTTTGTAAAAAAAAAAAACATTGAAAAATTTTTTATTTATATATATAATCAAAATGAATTAAATAAAAATCGGAGTATCATGATGAGATTTTTTACTAAGAAATTAAGTAAAATGAAGGCTTTGCAAGTTATAATAATTATGAGTATTATAGCTTGTATTGTTGCGCTTATTTTCAATATTATAAATAAAAAATCTTTACGTTTATTTGGTGGTATAAGTAACAAAATGGACTTGCCAGTAGATGTAAAGGCAAAAAATACTAGTAATTATACTGATGTTGTAAGTAAAGATGGAATTACTGTACCAGTTCCTACTGGATATACAGCATCTTCTATAGAAAGCGAGCAATATGTTAATTTGGATACAGATACGGGTTATGCTGGTTTTGTAATATATGAAGGAACAGATCCAGTACCAACTGATGAATGGGCATTATTAGATGCTCAAAAAACAAGAAATCAATATGTTTGGATACCAGTTACATCATCTGAACTAGGAAATATGTACTATTATTATAGACATGTTATGTATGCAAAGACATATGAATTTAAAAATACAGGATACACTGCTCAAACTACTTCTTTAATTGATAGAGGTGAACCAAACTTCGCTTATACTATAGATAAAGAGAGTGACTGGATGGGAGGTTTATACGGTTCTAGAACTACACAGGAATTGATATCTGAAATGCAGTCACGATTTTATAAAATGTTAGAAAGTATAGCAACATATGGAGGATTTTATTGCGGAAGATATGAAACAGGTGATTTAAATAAAAATTCATTTGTTGTTAGAAAATTAAATGCAAATATAGGTTCACTGAATTGGTATATGATATATGAACATAGTAAAAACTTGAAAAATAGTAATACTGCAGTAGAAACAAATATTATTTGGTATATTCAGTATGATATGGTTTTAAAACATATTTTAGATTTAGGTATAAAAACAAATGATGATATAGCAACAGATTCTTCTGGTTTTGGAAATTATAAAACATCAACATTTACATATCTTAAAACTGATGGAACAACTGCTACTAAAACAATTGATACAGTTACAGTTATACCAACAGGTAGTGCAGAATATACAAAAGTATTTAATATATATGATTTGGCTGGAAATGTAGGAGAGTTTACAATGGCAGCTAGTCGTTCTCTATCAAATAGATATTATAGAGGTGGAAAGGCAAGTTATGATTCAAATACATATATATCTAAGTATGAACAACAAAGTGCAGGTGGTACAGATTCAAATATAGGCTCAAGAGCAGTGTTATATATAAATTATTAGAGGAGAATAATGAATAGGATTACTAAAAGAAAGGAAATTAAAAGAATAAATAAGACCAAAATAGCTACTATTGCAATTGTAATTGCGATAATGGCTTGTATTTGTGTGCTTATTTTTGTAAACAGAAATAATCCTAAACAATCTATTTCTCCAGAAATGAAAAGAATGCTTTCTTATGAAAGAGTTAATGAAAATGATAATGTTATTGATGGTACACCTTTTGTTAAATTTGATGCATTTTTCTTAAAAGATTTAAATGATGATGGAATTGCAGATGGAATCAGAGGCACATGTAATAAAATTGGTGAAGAAGATACATTATATTTTGAAATTTCAACAGAAGGTGACGGATACTTAAAAGATGGAAAAATAACAATTAATTCAACAAACTTTTATTTATATACAACAATTGTAAGAGACGAGTTTGTTCTTCAGAATTATATTGGAGAAAATACGGAATTAATTGAATTAAATAATATACTAAATGGAAATCAGTTACTACTTTCTGGAAAAGTTAGAAGCGGTAATTATTCTAATAAGTTTAGTATTTTTGATGCTTTAGATAATAATTCTACATATTATAATCAGGAAAATTATGTTACATTTACAGGTACATATGTTGATTCTGAAGGAAATGAAACGGAAATAGTAAAAAATGTATTCTTTAATGTTGATTGGTTTAATACACCAGTTTCAAAAATTCCAACTACATATAAAAAAGATGAAAAAAATAAATATCAGGGTTATGATTCAAGACTAACCAAAACAAATGATACAGATCCTATTACATTAGGTTTTCATGTAGCAATTCAGGAAACAAAATGGGCACAAAATCTAGCTACAGCTCATATAGAAGGTACTATACCTAAACTGAATGGATATTCTCCTATAAGTGTTGAAATAACAGATTCATTAGATGATGGAAATGTTACATATACATATGATGCTTTTACAGGAGATTTTGTTGCTGAAAGAAATGCAGAATTAAATAGAGCAGGAAAAATTACAAAACAAGTATATACAGGTACATATTATACAGAAAGATATAATGATTTTATCTTTTCTGTAAAATATCCTCCAGAAGCTTATAATGAATATATGACTTTAAATATACCAGTTTCAGGTTATTATTGGGCTTATAATAGTGGAACAGATGGATTTACAAATCCTGTAATGTCAAATGTATCTACTGAAACATTGGAAATAGTTTATTCACATTTAACAGGTGAAGGAACTGATGTAGGTGTTTATGTTGGAACAAGAGAGTTCTTCCCATTTGGAGGTGCTTATGTTGTATCTAAAGCTATTCCTGAGCAAATATATAATAATATAGTTTCAGCAGATGATTTAACAGAAGATGATACATATATAGTTGATTGGTATATTAATAAAGGTGCAGAGGGAATAATAACAAATATTAAACTAAAAGAACCTACAGAGGCTGATACAGATGAAGAAACTATGGACGACTTGTCATCAGACCAATTATTTAAAGATGATGATATTTCTAATTTAAGTTTAGAAAATTATGTTACAAATAAAGGTATTTATTTTACAGGTAGTGGAACTTTCTTTGGCGAAAATGGATATATAAATGTTTATGATGATGATACTTCAACATTAATACATAAATTTACGGCAGATGATTGGGATAATTATACTAAAGAAGCACCATATTTATATACAAGACCTATTGAACATATTAGAATTGAGACTAGCGAAGTAAGAACAAGAGGACAGTTTCATGCAATTTCTATAAAACAAATTAATGATAAGTTCTTAACAGAAAATATTACAAGAGAAATGTTTGATGAATATACTAAGATTTCATCAAATGTTTCTACCTACTTTAAATATGATGAAAATGAAGCTTATAGGTTAATTAGTAATAGATCAAATACTGCTCTATATGTATCTAACTTATCTGTTGCAGAAATAACAATAGACCCATTAGCTATAGGTACAAATGATACTTATAATGAGAAAGTAAGAATTACTACTTATTCAAGAAATAATTATGAGCAAAAATGGCAAAATGGTTCATTTTTATTAAAGTTCCCATCTGAAATAAATAATATAGATATTAATAGTATTGTAGCTGACAATGGAGTTAATATTCTTGGATATGATGCATATCAAAAAAATAATATTTGGTTTATAAAAATTTTAACGGAAAACGAAATTCCCACAGCATTTCATATAGATGTAGATATAGATCTTACACCAGATTTTAATATGTCTATACCAAGTTCATCAAGATATATTGAATTATATGCGTCAAATGAACTAGCTGAAACTTATTATAGACCAATTATAGACGAATATGATGTTGATGAAGATAGTGATTTAGTTGAGAAGGTAAATTATTATAGCAAAGAATTAATATTTACTCCACCTAATAATATATCATCTTTCCAAGAAGCAAAAGTATCAGAAAATTTAACAATTGCACCAAGAATTGCTAAAACAGATAAAAATACAAGAACAGCAACAGTAGATATTGTTTTAAAGAACAATTATAGAGAAGTAATTTCAAATATTTTAATTCAGGGAGTAATACCTTTTGAAGGAAATAAATATGTTACAAATGATAATTTATTAGGTTCTTCTTATTCAACTACTATGACATCTTCTGGAATAAGTGTTCCTGAAGAACTTAAAAATATTACTTTTGTATATTATTCAACTAATGAACATCCAACTAAAGACTTAACAGATCCATCAAATGGATGGATATCTAAAGATGATGTAACAGATTGGTCTCAAATAAAAACATTTTTAATTGATTTAGGAGATTATGAAGTACAAAGTAGTAATAGTGATAGGTTAGTTTTTTCTTATAATATAGAGATACCTACAGGTATTGAATATAATGAAATAGCTTATAGTGAGCATGCAGTATATTTTTCAATTGATACAAATGCTGGGAAATATAATAGAACAATTATGTCTTCAAAACTTGGTTTTATGATTGCAAAACAATATGATTTTGAAATACAAAAATATCAAAAAGGTTCTAATAAAGTAATACCTGGTGTAACCTTTTCTATAATTGATACTGAAACAGGAGAAAACAAAATAAAATCAACTGATTCAGAAGGAAAGCTTTTAGTTACAGGTTTATATGCGGAAAAAGAATACATAATAAAAGAGATAAGAACAAAAAATACATATGTTTTAGATGATACGGAAATACACATGTATACTTATACAGATGAAGATGATAATTTATATGTTGTATATAAAGAAGGAGAAAATAATTATTCAAATCTTGTAGAAAAATATCCAAATCTTTTAAGAAGTGCTACAGTTACTAAAACAGATGAAACAGATTATGTTGTAAATTTAGGTATTAATAATGAAGTTAAAGCAAGACTTAAAATATATAAAACAAGTGGAGAATCTTTACTAAAAAATGTTGAGTTTTCTTTAAATGGTAAAGGAAAAGATAATATTACATTAACTACAAATCAACTAGGACAAATAGATACTTCAGGATTATATACAAATGAAAATTATGTGCTTAAAGAAACAACATCTAAAGGATATTATTTAAATAATGATACTATTACATTTAAAATTGTAAATAATAATGGATTCTCACTTCAAGTTTCAGGTAACAATAGTAATTCATATAATGTTGCACTAGTTACAGGAGATGATGGAATACCTGTATTTGAAGTAAGGCTTGAAAATGAAAAAATTCCTACATATAGCTTATTAATAAATAAATATCAAAAAGATTCTGAGAATAAATTAGAAAATGCATATTTTAGAATATATGGTGATGGTATTTCAAAAAATGGTTCACTATATATTACAGATGAGAACGGACAAATAAGAATAGATGATTTATATGAATATGTATCTGGTAAGAGTACAGGTGAGAATGATAGTATTTATACTTTAGAGGAAGTATATCCACCAATAGGATATACATTAAATACAGAGCAAATTAAATTTAGAGCAAAAAGAAATGGAAGTGGAAACTTAGAACTTGAAATAATTTCAGGTGAAGGATCAGTTAGAAAAGTTTCTGATGAATTAGATATAAGTGTAGAAAATCCATCAAGTGAAAATCCTCTATGTAAAATTGGTATAGAAAACTCACCAAATTTTGTAATACATAAAAAGAATGATGAAGGTGATCCAGTTGAAGATGCAACATTTAAAATTTATTCAATAGATGAAAATGACGGATCTGTTAGTATTGCTAAAACTGCTGATGGTCAAGAGGCAATTGGAACAACAGATGAAAATGGTGATTTATTACTTGGACTTGGAGAAGGTTTATATCAGGCAGTTGAGGAAAGTGCACCAGATATTTATGATTTATCTCAAGATGAAAAAGATAGAACATATAATTTTGGTATAGGAAAATCTCAAGAAGAAGTTACAAAATATGATGTTGAATGGGTAAATTATGAAAGTAGTTCTGGTTGGAACAGTATTTATGATACCTATCCTACTAAAGATGGTGGAGTACTAGCAGTAGGTAGCATGTATGGAACAGTTGATATTAAAGATAAATCAGGAAATGTTTCTAAAGATTTAAATAATAATAATGTACAAACTATTACTTCAAGAGGAGAAAAAGATGCAATAATTATAAAATCTGCATCTGATGGAACAATAGAATGGGTAAAAACATTTGGTGGTAGTTTAGATGAAGAATATAAGAAAGTAATAGAACTTGAAAATGGAAATATTGCAGTAGTTGGAAATTATTTAAGCGCTGATACTAATTTAGGGGTAGCTTCTCCTGGAAGTCAAGATGGTATTGTTGTCTTATATAGTAGAAGCGGAGAGTATATAAGCTCAACAGTAATTAGCGGAGCATCTGGAAATGAATATATGTATTCATTAACAGAAAATGGTTCTAAAATAATTGTTACTGGAGGATTCTATAGTTCTCAAATATCATTTAATAATGGAGCTGCATCTTTAAATAATTTAAGCACTAATAGAATGAATGGATTTATAGCTTCATATTCTATAGATTTAAGTTCATTAAATTATGCAAAATTAATTGGAACGGCAAATGGAGAAACAATGCCGTTAGATATAAAAAAGCAAGGTACGGAAAATGTTGTTGCATTAACATATGTTGGTAGAAATATATATTTAAATTCTGACCAAACAATTTCAGTAACTAGTGATAATTTAAATAGAACTGATTGTTTACTTGTTTGGTATAACAATGAAAGTGGAAACTATTCTTCTCATACAAAAGTTCAAACCAAAGGTGAAGTAGCAAATGGATTTGGAACAAATGAAAAAATAAAAGGTATATCTAATTTAAGTGATGGAAGTATTTTAGTATATGGTCAATTTGGTGCAGATTTAGATGTAGACAGTGACGGAACAGTTGACTTTAGTCATACAAGTGGTTTAGATATATTTTTACTTAAATATTCATCTGATAAAACATGCATAAAAGATGAATCATATGTATTTGGAAATACAAGTAGTGATGAATTAATAGGAAAAGCTGTTCAAACAGCAGATAAAGGATATTTAGTTGTAGGATGGTATTATGCAAAAAACATAGATGTTGATAAAGATGGAACAGTTGATATAAATGAGAAAGACGGAGATACAGATGGCTTTATAATAAAATTTGATTCAAACTTTAATTTAATAAAAGCATTTAAAATTACAAGTAGTGGAAATGGAGAAAGCTACGAAAAATATGATGAAGTAACTTCTGTATCTGAATTAAATGATGGTGGATTTGTTGTAAGTGGTATTTCAATGGGACTTAAGCTTACTTTTGAGTCTGCTTCAAATCCAACAATTAATTTAGCTGAAAATGATGATGGATATTTAGTAAAATACAATAATATTATTGAAAAACCGCAAGTAAATGCTTTAGAAGAATTAACTGTAATTAATAACTTAAAACAATTTGAAATAACTACTCAAAATATTACAGAAAATAATGTGGGTGGTACAATTACAGGTGATTATGATTCAAACCATAGGCCACAAGATAATATCAAATTAGTTGAAAATGTTAAAATAAATAGAGATGCAACAAATGATATAGTAATTACACCTGATGAAGGTTATCAGATTGTATCAATTAAAATAAATGATGCAGGTTATATCTTCACGCCTGATGAAGTAACAGGAGTGGTTACAATACCAGCATTTGAAAACTTAACTGAAAATAAGTATATAACTGTTTTGTTTTCTCAAAATGCATCTAGTGTTGAGGTAAACCATTTATTATGGAATGAAGATTTAGTATCTTCTACAGAAAAAATAGTTGAAAGTGAATACCTAAGAGGAGAAATAGGAACAGATAGATATAAGGCTTTTCCAAGAAATGATATTCAATATGAGCTAATAAAAAATAGCGACTATTATTCAGGAAAAACTGAAGATGATGTATTAACAATTTATGGAAAAGATAATATTGAAGAAATAGGTTATAGTACTTTTAATGAATTTTTAGCTGATGTTTATATACCGGTAAATGCTTCAGGAACCTTTACTCAAGATAAACAAATAGTAAATTATTATTATAAAGTAAAACCATTTACTATTACTACAAAATATTTAATTCAAGGAACAGACGAAAACGTAACAGATACAAGTAATAGTCAGATAGAAGATGTAGTAATTAGTGTTATGCCAAATGAAATATATACTACAACTGCAGCAAGTAATGTAAATACTATGTATGAACTTGTAGAAACTCCTGCTAATTATACAGGGGAAGCTACAGAGGACTTAATTATATATTATTATTATAGATTAAAAAATGGTGCAAAAGTTATTGTAAATAGCTATAAGCTAGGTACAACTGAAGAAGTGGCTGAAAGCTTAACTCTTCCAATAACAGGAAGTGTTAAGTTTGGAGATACATATAGTCCTACAAATTTAGATGATACATATACAGAAAATGTTCCAGAAAATTATAGAATAGCAACTAATAAAGAAGTAAGTGATGAATATGGAACAAATTATGGTGATTCAGTTCCTATAGGAAAGAACCCTGGAGATGATGATCCATATATACCTTCTAATTATACTGGAACATATTCAGATTCAGTTCAATATGTAAAATATTACTATGTATTAGTTACTCCAACTATTACAAATTCTGTTACTAAAGTTGCAAATAAAACTGTAATTGAAGATAGTGATGAAAATAAATCCGTAACTTATGCTATTACATATAATGCTACAGTTACAAATTACATTGGTGATTTAACTATAGAGATTACTGATGTGCTAGATCAGAGTATAGATACCACAAAATCTCGTTTTGATGGTGGTACATATGATGAGGAAACAAAAACTATTAGATGGACTGATGCTATAGAGGTAGATACATATAATAATCCTGAATCTGGAAATATTAGTATAACTAAAAATATTAGAGTAGAATATATAAATGTTCCTGTAACTGTTACAGAAATTGAAAATAATGTAACAGCAAAAGCAACTTTAATAGAAACTTTGGATGAATCTCAAGAAGTTACGGCTAGTGCTGCTGTAAGAGTAGAACATACAAGTACTCTTACTGTAACTAAAGTGTGGGAAGATACTGGACATACTTCTTTAAGACCATCGGAGGTAAAAGTAAATATTAAAGCAGTTGTTAAACAAGTTGATTTAACAGAAGTAGATGTAACAGATAGTGTATTTAATAGTGAAAATTCAAATGAGGCAGAAAAACAAGTAACTTTAAAAAATACAACAGGAAATACTAATGGAGAAAACTGGACATATGTATGGTCTAATCTTCCAAAATACACTTCAGACGGAGATAGAATTACATATTCTTTAGAAGAAGTTCCTTTAGATGGAACAGCAGGAATTGTTTATAGAAATCCTGTAGTAGCAAAAACATCAGGAAATGATGAAAATGATATTACATATGAAATTACAAATACATATACTACTCCAACAGATATTATAAATGTTAATGTTACAAAAGTTTGGGATGATAATTCTAATGCAAATGGAAAAAGACCAGAAAATATCAAGTTAAATGTAAAAGTAAGTGGAGAAAGTAACATTATTCAAGAATATACTTTATCAAATCAAACGGCTGTTACTCACGAAGAATCACATATTTTTGAACTTTTAAAATATGATGCTAACGGAAATGCTATAAATTATGTTATAGATGAAGCAGAAGCTACAAGTGGAGATTTAAAATTTTATATAAAATCTAGTGAAAGTGGAACTACTGTAAATTCAGGAACAGCGGATAGCTTTAATGCAAGTATTACAAATACATTTACAGTTCCAGATGATAAGGTAACAATTGGAGTTACAAAAATATGGAGTGATAATAATAACGAGGCTTCTAAACGTCCATCAGGAATTAAAGTAACGGTTACTGGTGGTGCTACAAATTCAGAATTTAATTTAACAACAGAAAATAAAGAATCATTAGAGACTCCTTATGTATGGAAAAAGTCTCTAGGAGAATTCGCAAAATATGATAGTTCAGGAAATGAAATAACATATATTGTAGATGAAGAAGAAGTAAATACAGATGATTTAAAATTCTATTCAAAACAAATTAGTCCATCGCGTACGGGTGATAGTTATGAATACACAATTACAAATACATTTACTGTACCTGAAGATAAGCTAAATATATCAGCTAAAAAGCTTTGGATTGAAAGTAACGAAACTCAAAGAGCCAAAAGACCTGCATCAGTTATTTTAAAATTAGTTAAAGTAATTGATGAAGAAAATGTAATAGAACTTGCAAGAAGAGAGGTAAATAGTGAATCTGGTGAAAATGGATGGGAAGTAGATTCTTTTGGAGAATTTGCTAAATACGATTCTTTAGGGGATTTAGTAGTATATAGAATAGATGAAGAAGAAGTAAGTGCAGGAGACTTAAAATTCTATACAAAATCTGGTGGAAATGTAGTAGAGGTAAGTTCTAAAAACTTAGGAGTTGTTACAAATACATTTACAGTTCCGGATGAGAAAACCACATATAAAGCTATAAAAGTATGGGATGATGGAAATATAGACAGATTAGAATCTATAAAGCTAGTAGTTTCAGGTGGAGAAAATACCAAAAATTATAATTTAACTGCAAGTAATGTTGATTCTACAAATTCAAACAACTGGGAATATACTTTTACAAATCTTCCTAAATATGATTCAAATGGTGATGAAATAACATATTCTGTTTCAGAAGAAGCAGTAAATAGCGGAGAGTTAGATAAATATATATCAAGCACTTCTGGAAATACAATTACAAATAAATTAATTATAAGAAACTTAAGTATTGAAAAAGAAGCAACAGAAGAAATATTAAGCAAAGATACAAAAATATCATATAAACTTGATTATGAGGCAGATATTATATCTGAATATAATGGTGAGGTTAATATTCAAATAGTGGATACTTTGCCGTATAGAATAATAGATACTACAGAGTTAGCTGGTGGAACTTATACTGAAGAGGGAACAAATTATAAAATAACATGGACAGGTACATATAATCCTACTTCAAATATAATTACATGGTCAGGTGGAACATCAGAAGAGTTAGATTCGCAGGAAATTGAAGGAATAAATAAAATTAAGTTTTCAAAAACAATTTCAGTATTATATGAAGAATCAAAATTAATAGAAAATTATGAAACTGCAAAAACAAATTCTACTGATGCAATAATTACAAATAATGTAGAAGCTAGTATTTCTTTAATAAATAATGTAACCCAAAAAGCTACATCAAGTGCAGAAACAGAAATTAATTTTAGCAGAAATATAGAAGTTGTTAAAGAATGGAAAGGAGACCAAAGTTTATTAGCATCAAGGCCTACATCTATAAATGCTAAACTAAAAGACGGAGATACTGTTTTAGATACTCAAGAATTAAATAGTTCTAATACATTTAAATACACTTGGGAAAATAAATCTAAATATGATACTTTAGGAAATGAAATAAATTATTTAGTAGATGAAGAAACTGTGCCATCTGGATATTATAAAGAGATTACTCTTGTAAGAACAGAAGGAAACAACTTATTTTATAAGATTACAAATAATAAGTATGGAAGTATTAAAATAACAAAAGTGGATGGAGCAAATACAGAAACAAAGCTTCCAGGAGCAGAACTAAATCTTCAAAAATTAAAAGAAGATGAAAATAATCCAGGAAGTTATATAGTAGATGATTCATTTAATGAAAGAACAGTAACTACTTCTCAAGAAACCGAAACTTTAGGTGTTGCATTATTTGAGAATCTTGAATATGGAAAATATAGACTAAGAGAAACGAAAGCACCAGCAGGATATAATTTGTTAAGAAGTACTGTAGATATAGAAATTACAGATGTAAATCCAGACTATGAAAGTAACTTATCAAACAATTTAAAAACAGTTCTTCCACCAACTGGTGAAATTGGACAATATATATTTGTTATTGCAGGAATATTAATTATAATATATGCAATAAAAATGAAAAACGGTAGAGTAAATGTCTTTTTAGGACTAAGACCACTAAGAAGAAATATGTTTACAGGAAAACAAAATAAAAAAACATCATACAGACCAAAGAGAAAAGATTTCTTAACTAGAGAATTAGAAAAGAGTGTATATTATAATTATCAAATTGAACATGATGCTTACATTAAAGATCAAATAAATAAAATAAAAACTAGAAGAAATTATAGAAAAAACAAGAATAAAAAAGAATAATTATTAATTAATTTGTTATTAAATTTTCATAAATAAAAATCCAAAGAAAGGAGTATACCATTAGGGACGTGTTATTTTAGTAAAAATTTATACCCCAAAAAGGCGTCTCTAATGGTAAAAGGAAAAATGAAAAAATTAAAAAAACTAATTTCATTAGTAGTTGTGGCAATGATATTATTGGCAAGCTTTAATTTAAATTCATTTGCTGCACTTGATTTAACTCGAACTACAGGTAATTTACAAATAGTTAAGTATGAACTTGGTAGTACAGGACATGAAGGAGAAAATATTCCACTTGGAGAAGTTACATTTACAATTTACCGTGTTGGAGATACTACTACTTCAACAACAGTACCTTCAAAGTATACTGATAATACTTATGATAGTACTGGAGATACAGAATATTATACTGATTCAAAAGTAACAAATAGTTCTGGAGAAGCTGATTTTAGAAATCTTGCTTTAGGTAGATATTTAGTAGTAGAAACTGCTGTTCCAGAAAATGTTACAGCTACTTGTGATCCATTTTTAGTAGATATTCCTACTACAACACCAGAGGCAAATAGTGGTGCAATTTTCAAAACAGATGGAACTCAAAATAATGATGGTGCTGGAAAAAATTTAGTATATGATGTTGTAGTATATCCTAAAAATACAACAGCATATGGTAAAATTAATATTACAAAAAATGGTGATACATTAAATACTGATGGAACAAAGACTACAACTACATTAAATGGAGTAAAATTCTTACTTCAAAAATATAATACAGTGGCTTCTGCTTGGGAAAATTATCAAAAAAATAGTGCAGATGTTGAAGTTACAACAGCTGGAAGCGGAACAGCTTCTATTGATAATTTACCAGTAGGTACATACAGATTAATTGAAACAGACTTAGGCACTGCTAATGCTACTTATATTTTAGATAATAAAACTACTTATGAATTTACAGTAAGTGTTGATGCTTCAAATAATAAAACAATGGTAACTGTTGGGGCAAGTGAAACTGAAAAAGAAAATACTATTACAGTTACAAATGAAAAACCCACAGTAGATAAAGTTATACAAACTATTACTAAAGATACTGATGATACAAACACTCAAACAGATGGAGTAAATAGTGGTGACTTAGGTGCTACAGTTACACTTAAAACAACAGCTACAATACCATCTAAAGTAGATGAATTAACAACATTTATTATTACTGAAACTGATCCAACTGGTATTACGCCAAATAGCGAAACATTAGATGTTAAAGTAGGAACAACTCCTTTAGTAAAAGGTACAGATTATACAGTTTCAGAAGGTTCACTTATAATTACATTTACAGATGCAGGAAAAACAAAATTAAAAGCTCATAGTAATGAATTAATAACAGTTACTTATGATGCAACAATTGAGAATACAGCTAACTTTGGTGCAACAGGTAATACATCTACAGCTAAACTTACATACTCAACAATTGTTAAAACAAATTATAATGATGAAAATAATAATCAAACAAATAAAACTACAGAAGCAGAAGACGATGTAGTTGTATATTCTGGAGGATTATTAATTAAAAAAACTGATGGAACAAATCCTATAACAAGTTCTAGTGCAATATTTAAATTATCTAATAATGCAGATGGAACAGGATTTATAAAAGATAAAGATGGAAATGAAATAACTTTAACAACAAGTACAACTGATGGTAGAGTATCATACAATGGACTAGCTTATGGAACATATTATTTAGTTGAAGTTCAAGCACCTACATATACAGAAGATGGAAAAACTAAAACATATAATTTACTAAATAAACCAAAACAAATTACTATCTCAGCAACATCATCAACTACAGAAGTTGAAGTAGTAAATAAAAAAGGCACATTACTTCCTACAACAGGTGGTATTGGAGCAGTTTTACTTGTTGCAATGGGTGTAGCATTTGTAGGCACAGGTGTTGTTATGAATAAGAAAAACAAAGAAGAAACTTAAGATAAATAATTATTAATAAACTAAAAAAATTTATTAAAGTAATATATTAAAAATATTAAACAAAAGAGGCACATAAAATATTTAAAATAGATTTTGTATGTGCCTCTATTTCTAAATAACATAAGGAGAGAAACTAATTTTGCAAAATGAAAAGGAAAAATTTTTCTACGTTACTAATAATAATTGGTATTTTAATAATTTCATATCCACTTGTTTCCAATTTACTTATGGAGTTTAATCAAACTAAAGTAATTACTAATTATCAAGATGAGGTAAGTAGTTTATCAAATAACGAAAAAGAAAAAGTGTTAAAAGATGCAGCAGAATATAACGATAAACTTGAAATGGAAAGTTATATTGATGTTTCACTTAATAACAAAGGGGAGAATTTAGAGGCAAGTTATATTAACCTTCTTGATATAGGTGAAGTAATGGGATATATTTCTATTCCAAAAATTGGAATAAATTTGCCTATCTATCATGGAATAGCTGAAGATGTATTACAAAATGGAGTTGGACATGTTTCTACATCATCACTTCCTGTCGGAGGAAAAGGAACTCACTCTGTTTTAGCAGGCCATTCTGGCTTAGCACAAATAAAAATTTTTGATGATATAGATAAACTTATTATTGGAGATGATTTTTACATAAATATATTAGATAATGCTTTAGCTTATAAAGTTGATGATATAAAAATTGTTGAGCCTGGGGACACTGATGCAATTGAAATAAATGAAGAAAAAGATTTTGTTACGCTTGTTACATGTACTCCAAAAGTATTAAATACTCATAGATTACTTGTAAGAGGTGTAAGATATTTTGGTGAAACGAGAAGTAATGAAAATAATTTGACAAATAGTCAAGCAATAGAAGTATATAGTAATAATACATTTATTTCTATTATTTTATCTATAATAATAGTAGTTTTAATTATTTTATTAATCATAGTTAGAAGAATTGGTAAAAAGCAAGAAAGGAAACCTAAAGAAAAAT
Source organism: Clostridiales bacterium UBA7001 (assembly GCA_002449785.1). Classification (GTDB taxonomy): domain Bacteria; phylum Bacillota; class Clostridia; order TANB77; family CAG-508; genus Scatovivens. The sequence continues at coordinate 2,055 of DJXP01000015.1, read as the reverse complement.
TAAGAGAAGAAGCTAGAATATATGGGACTAAAAAAAATAGTAGTAATAAGTTTGAAAATAAAGAAGAGTAAATATGAGATATAAAAAAATTATAGGAAGAGTTTTTATTTTTATAGGTATTTGTACAATTATATCTCCAATTATAATAAAAAGTATTGTAACCAAAAAAATTAATGATGATGTAAATACATTTGAAAGTAGCATAGAAGAACTAAATTCATCAGAAGATAATAATCAAAATTTAGAAATACTAAAAGAAGAGATGAAAAAGTACAATAACGATTTAGTAGAAAATGGTCAAGAAATATATGATCCGTTTTCTTTTGAGATGCTGGATTTTGATTTAAAAGATTTTGAAATAGAAAATAATATAGTAGGAAAATTAGAAATTAAAAAATTAAATTTATCTATACCTATTTATTTAGGAGCAACAAACAGTAATTTAAATAAAGGAGCAGTACATTTATCTCATACATCTCTTCCTTTAGGAGAAAATAATTCTAATGTTGTAATAGCTGCTCATAGAGGGTTAATAAGGCATCAAATGTTTAGACATTTAGATAGATTAAAAGAAGGAGATGAAATATTAATAACAAATTTTTGGGAAGAACTTAAATATAAGGTAGTAAAAACAGAAATAATTCTTCCAAATGAGACTTCAAAAGTTTTAATACAAGAAAACAAAGATATGGTAACTTTAATTACATGTCATCCATTTAGGATTAATTCTCATAGATACGTAGTTTATTGTGAAAGATAGGACAAGTGAATAATCCTATTATTCTATTTTAATAAAATATTTAAATTAATCTAGACAACTAAAAGAATATATGTTAATATTATCAATAGGTTATGCGGATAAGTTATTGTGTAGCCACATTAAAATATAATTTAATAGAAAATGCCGATGTGGCGGAACTTTTCTTAGCCGTACGAAGCTTTAAGCTGAGTTACGGATAAGTTATTGTGTAGCCACACTAAAATATAATTTAATAGAAAATGCCGATGTGGCGGAACTGGCAGACGCACACGACTCAAAATCGTGCGGGAAACCATGTGGGTTCGAGTCCCACCATCGGCACCAAATAGACATAGCGAATGCTATGTCTATAATATTATCAAATCCTGAAAATGCTAAGAAATGATGTTATATTAAAGAAAGAATTTAAATAATATGAAAAGTATTAAAGTTTTAAATGCAAATATTAAACATAAAGATTTTATTATTTATGCAAATAGAGTTATAAATAATGTAAATAATGAAATACAGACAGATGGATTAGAAAATAATATTGATAAGGATTATTTTTGTAATAATCCTAAATTTAAATGTTTAATTGCTGAAATGGATGGTAAACCTGTAGGAATGATTTTATACTCTTATTTCTATTGGGCTAATGATGGGGAAGTATTATGGATTTCTCAAATGTTTGTTGAAGAAGAATATAGGAAATATGGAGTATTTTTTAAGTTAATTAACAAACTTAAAGAAGAAAATCCAGATATTAGAATCGTATCTTGTGCAACTGGAAATGAAAACAAAAGAATGCAAAAAATATTAGAATTTTATGATGTACATGAAATAAATTTAAAATTTTATTATAAGAAGGTTAAAAATAATAATTAAAGAATTTTCTTTATATCATCTGGGAGTTCAGTTTCTAAAATTATATTTTGCTTAGTTACAGGGTGCAAAAAAGAAACTTTGTATGCATGTAATGCTTGTCTTGAAATTAGGGAAGATGCATTACCATATAAAGTGTCTCCTAGAATAGGATGGTTTATATATTTTGAATGAACTCTAATTTGATGAGTACGACCGGTTTCTAATTCAAATTCAACTAAAGCGAAATTAAACATTTTATAAGTGAAGTTTTTAATTAATTTGTAATGTGTAATTGCAACTGCACCTTTTTCATTTATTTCTCTTTCTATAATTGAATTTTCTTTTCGTGATATTGGAGCATTAATTGTTCCTTTTTTATTTTCTAAATTACCTTCTAATATTGCCAAATAATATTTTTTAAAAGTTTTTGACTTCATTTGTTTAATTAA
>DJXP01000072.1 GCA_002449785.1 Clostridiales bacterium UBA7001 | reverse complement strand
TTCATCTTCTGGATCCATAAAATGTACATCACATGTTGCAACAACAGGCTTGTTTAATTTCTCACCTAAAGCTACTATCTTTTTGTTAAATTCTCTTAAAGTTTCCCAACCTTCAACTTGTCCTTCTTTAATTAAGTATTCATTATTTTTAAGTGGTTGTATTTCTAAGTAATCATAATACTCAGCAATTTCTTCTAACTCTTCATCTGTTTTTCCACTTACTATTGCTCTATAAAGTTCTCCTGCTTCACATGCACTTCCAATAATTAGACCTTCTCTATACTGATTAAGCATAGATTTTAGTATTCTAGGTTTTTTATAAAAATAATCTAAATGAGAATAAGATACAAGTTTATATAAATTTTTTAGTCCAACATAATTTTGAGCTAAAATTATCATATGGTATGTTGGAAGTTTTCTAAAATCTATATCAAAAACATTATCAAAATCATCTATAATTTTTGCATCTTTATCTTTGGCTCTTAATATCATTTCATTAAATACTTGAACTAATGTCTTTACATCATCTAATGCACGGTGAGCTACATCAACTTTAATTCCCAATTTATCTGCAATATAACCTAATCTATATCTACCATATTCAGGAAATATAGCTTTAGCTAAACGCAAAGTATCTATATGTGTATTATCAAATGGAAGTGATAATTTTTCACAATTGTATTTCATATATCCAATATCAAAATCAGCATTATGTGCAACAAGTACTGAATCACCAATAAATTCCAAAAACTTCGGCATTACTTTCTCAATTGTTTCTGCATCTTTAACCATATCATCAGTAATATGTGTAACATTTACAACTTCTTCTGGGATTGGCTTTTCTGGATTAACAAATGTAGAAAAAGTATCTATAATTTCTCCATTTTTAATTTTAATCGCACCAATTTCGGTTATCTTTTCTGTAATATGAGATATACCTGTTGTTTCTAAGTCAAAAACACAATATTCAGTATCTATATTTTGTCCTTTAGAATTAGAAACACATGGGTCTTTATCAGGACAAAAATATGCTTCTACACCATAAATTACTTTTAAATCAGCTCCTGTTTTTTCTAAGAATTTATGTGCATCTGGAAAACTTTGAACAACACCATGATCCGTTATAGCTATGGATTTCCATCCCCAAGAAACAGCTCTTTTCAATAAATCACTGCATGGAGTTATAGCATCTAATTGACTCATTTGTGTATGCATATGAAGCTCAACTCTTTTGTTTTCACTGTTATCCATTCTTTTTTCTTTTTTAATACCAGTAGATTCTATTATAGTATTTGCCATAACTTCTACTTCTTTAGAATATGTACTATATTTAGCTGTGCCTTCTATTCTTAGTCCTTTTACTTTAGAAATCCTACCTTTAACTTCTTTTTCCTTTTCTTTTTCAATAAAAGCTTTACAAGCAATTGTACTTGTTCCATCATATATATCAAACATTATAATAACTTTTTCATTTTTTATATCTCTTGAATCTAAAGAGCCCTCTAGTATTTCTCCATCAATACAAACTCTAAGCTCTGTATCTTCACTCATAGGGATATTCTCAACCTTTACAAGGTCTGTTCTTATAGTAAGACTTCTTCCTAAGATTAAAGGAGACACTTCATTTTTCTTATCATTTTGATATGCTTCAATTTTAGCTGCAAGTTCAGGGTTTTGTGCTTTTAACTCTTCTTTTCTTTTTTCATCATCTTCTAGTTTTCTTTGCTTTTCTGCTTCTTTTTCTAATCTTTTCTTTTCTCTAATTTCCTCTAGTTCTTCCTCTGCCTTTTTTTCAAGTTCTATTAATGCTTCTTTTTCTTCTTTATCTCTTTCCTCTATAAGCTTCCTTTCTTCTTCTGGAGTTAATTCTTTTTCTATAAATGATACTTCAAAATTTTTATTATATAAATTAGATACTAAATGTTCTATTCCTTTATCAAACTTTTTAGACAATAAAAAAGAAGCTCCTTTCATATTTAAATTAACATCTAATTTATTATCAGTTACTGTAACATTGCTATCAGATAAAATAGCTTTACTGAAAGGTTCTTTCTTACCAATATATTTAATTATGTTGTTCCAATTATTTTCAATATCAAATAAAATTTCTGCATCTTTATAAGCAATATCTAATGATGCTTTACTAACTTTAAATCTATTTATTAAATAGTCTTCAAAACTATCTATTTCACTTATATTTATTTGCTTATTTGAAATAATATTAACTTGTAATCTATTAGTTTTTTTGAACAAATTAATATTTTCAATTTCTGCTTCTATTAAACTACTATTAGTACTATAATCCCCAAAAACATCCTTTATAAATTTTTGCATATCTATAATAATATATGTTAAATGAAATAATCATTTAACATATAGCCCCTTTCTATATGAGATTTTATTATTAGTCATTTTTTTTGTTTGGAATAGATGAACTAGCAACAAGATCAATAATAGTTCGAACTGTCTCATCAACATTTTCAACATTTTTTATTTGAAAGCCATTCAATAAAGTTGCTCCAGGAAATGTTCCATTTGCATAAATACAAATATCTCCATATCCATATTTTCTTTGAGAAAAAGTTCTAAATATTTTAATATCCTTAATATTTGAATATTTTACTGTTTTTTCAGTGTCAAAAAATAAAAATTTAAATGTATATACTACTTTAGTTTCATAAAAAACAGCCTTTGTTGCCATTGAAAGTCTTTTATCCCAAAATAATAAAAAACCTATAACTATTGCTAATAATAATATACATAGTAATCCTGCCATAATATTTCCGACAGCAAAACAACAGAAAGATGAAAGTATTAATATAATAAATACCCAAGTATATTTATTAATTTCATAAGCAATTCCATATTTTCTTTTTAATTCAAAAACAACATTTGTATCTTTTTCAAGATTCTTTTCTTCTTGTACTAACTTATAACAATTAGTACAAATATCTCCTTCTTTTTTTAACTTTGCTCCACAAATACTACATCTCATTTTTTCACATCTCCTAAAAAATTCTTAAAATATCATTATAAGACACATATAGTGAAAATAAAACTAATAGTATAAATCCAGCAGATTGTATTCCTAATTCTATTTCTTCTTTTAGTGCTTTCCCACGAATTCCTTCAATTACTAATAAAACTATTCTTCCACCATCTAGTGCTGGAATAGGTAACAAATTTGTAACTCCAAGTGATAATGATATTATACTTAGTAAGTAGACAAAATTATATAATCCACTAGTTTGCGCAACCATATTTGATATTCCAATAGGTCCTGTCATTTGGTCTATTCCTACATTTCCAGTAAATAGTAGTTTTAAGCTTTCTCCAATAGAAGTTGTAAAATGCACTGTTTCCCAAAATGAATAATATAATCTATCTCTAAAATTATTTCTACTAGGTAATAATTCAATTCCTAATACATATAAATTTGTTTCCATATATTTTGAAGGTAAGACTTTTAATTCTATTTGTTTATTATTTCTTTCTACTAAAACAGATATTTCTTCGCCATTACAATTTTGAAGTTCTTTAGCAATATCTGACTTAATTCTAATCTTGTGATCATTTATCTTTAGTATTTTATCTCCAATTTCAATTTCTTCGATATTTTGTGCATATTCTGGCATTTTATTATTAACAATCGTAGAAACATTTTGATTAGCGAAAAAAAGCAATCCGAAATAAATAATAATTGCAAAAATAATATTTACCAATGCTCCAGCTAGTACGATTATAATTCTATGTGATATTTTGGCTTTATTAAATGCTCCTTGAACATCAACTCTTTCATTTTCGCCAGTCATCTTTACATATCCACCAAAAGGAATAGCTGAAATTGAGTATTCGGTCTCTTTGCCTTTTTTGGAATATATTTTGGGACCAAATCCAATAGAAAACTCTTCTACTTTTACTTTAAATAGCTTTGCTGCTAGGAAATGACCTCCTTCATGGATAAAAACTAAAAATCCTAATAAAAAAACAATTTTAAAAGCATTTATTATAAAACCCAATGTTAATCCTCCTAATATTCTATAAAAACGTAGTAATTAAAAAATATGCAAATGGCGCAATAAAAATTACGCTATCAATTCTATCTATCATTCCACCATGTCCAGGAAATAATTCGCTATAATCTTTTACATTAAAATATCTTTTTATAACTGATGCCGAAAAATCTCCAACTTGCCCAATTATACTTAAAAGTAATGCTATAACTCCAACTGTAACATATGATAATCCAAAATGGCCATATTTATTTAAGAAAAACACAAAAATAATATTTAAAATAACTGCACCAATGCTTCCAGCAATACAACCTTCTATAGATTTGTTAGGACTAACTTTACTAAATTTAGTTTTTCCAAATCTTCTTCCTATCATAAAAGCAAAAATATCTGTTCCCCAAGCAGAAATAATAACAAACCAAATTAGAATTTTACCTGATATATATCCTGAAATCCCATATATAATTGGTAAAAATACTGTAAACCCAAAAATATATAATATTCCAAATAAAGTATAAGCAATTTCTTCAAATGAAATCTTCATATCTGAAATTATTACATGCAAAAATAAAATCATAAGAAGTCCTGGTACTGATAAAACTTCAAGATTTTTCAAAATATTACTTGGTATTATATGAATAAAGGCAATACTTAAAACAGCTAAATAACTAATCCATGCAATAGTTTTTGACTTTTTTGAAACACAATTTCTATATTCATACATAGCAATTACAGCTATTATACCAAAAACACAATCTATTATATATTTATTTGCAAATATAAGAAACAATATTACAATTGGAAGTCCAATTATAGTTGTTAATAATCTTTTTACATTCATAACTATTTCGCTCCAAATTTTCTATTTCTTTGTTTGTATACTTCAATTGCATCATCTATATCTTTGGGGGTAAAATCTGGCCATAATTTATCTAAAAACAAAAATTCAGAATAAACAGACTGCCAAGGTAAAAAACCGCTTAATCTAATTTCACCACTCGTCCTTATCAATAAATCCGGATCAGGAATATCTCTTGTATATAAGTTTTTAGCTACAATCTCTTCATTAATATCTTTAATATCTATAATTCCATCTTTTGCATCTTGAGCAATTTTTCTTACAGCATGAACAATTTCATCTCTTCCTCCATAATTAAGAGCAATATTGAAAATTGTTCCAGTATTATTTTTGGTTCTTTCTATTGTTGAAGATATACTCTTTTTTAGTTCTTCAGATAGTGGAGTTAAATCTCCTAATATTCTTATTACAATATTTTCAGTATCTGCTTCTTTGGCAAAGTCATCTAAATAGTTTTTAAGTAGTGTCATTAATGAATTCACTTCGTCTTCTTCTCTTTTCCAATTTTCAGTAGAGAAGGCATATACTGTAATATATTCAAGACCTATTTTATTTGCATATCTAACAATTTTCTTTAAGGTTTCAGCTCCCTGTTTATGTCCAAGTTTTACTGGTAATTTTCTTTTTTTAGCCCATCTTCTATTTCCATCCATTATTATAGCTATATGTCTAGGCGTATTATTATTTTCCATAAATAATCCTTCCACTTATCTAATTTATATACTCATTATGTCTTTTTCTTTATTCTCTAATATTTCATCAATTTCTTCAACATATTTATCTGTTAATTTTTGAATTTTATCCTCTAAATTTGATTTTTCATCTTCAGAGATTTCTGAATTTTTTTGCCTGTTTTTAACATCATCCATACCATCTCTTCTGATAGCTCTAATACTTACTCTAGCTTCTTCTGCAATTTTTCTAATATCTTTTACTAAATCTTTTCTTCTCTCTTCGGTTAATTCAGGAAATGCAAGTCTAATAACTTTCCCATCATTATTTGGATTCAAACCAATATCTGAAGCTAAAATTGCTTTTTCTATATTCTTTAGTGCACTTGCATCCCAAGGTTGAATTACTATCGTTCTAGCTTCCGGAACAGATATTCCAGCTACTTGATTAATTGGAGTCTGAACTCCATAATATTCTATACTTATTTTATTTAATATAGCTGGATTAGCTCTTCCAGCTCTAATTTCAGATAAATTTTGTTCAAAAACACTAATAGATTTTTTCATTCTTTCTTCTAATTCTTGTAATTCCATAATTTCTAACTAATGATACTAAGTATCATATCTCCTTAACTATATATTTAGGTTTTAAGGTTTACCTATAACCTTTGATATATTTCTTACTTATTTTAGCTTACAATAGTACCAATTTTTTCACCTTTTATAACTCTAACAATATTTTCTGGATCACTAATTGCAAAAACTAGTAATGGTATTTTATTGTCTTTACAAAGAGCTGTTGCTGTTGAATCCATAACTTTTAAATCTTGTGCCAAAACTTCTTTATATGATATTTTGTCATATTTCTTAGCTGATTTGTCTATTTTTGGATCTGCGGAATAAACTCCATCTATAGTTTTAGCGAGTAGAATAACTTCAGATTCTGTTTCTGCTGCTCTTAATGCTGCTGCTGTATCTGTTGAAAAATAAGGATGACCTGTGCCACATGCAAATATTACCACTCTACCTTTTTCTAAATGTTTTGCAGCTTTTCTTTTAATATAAGGTTCTGCAATTTCTCTCATTTCTATTGCAGTTTGTAATCTTGTATATATTCCTTTAGATTCTAATGAATCTTGAAGTGCTAAACCGTTCATTGCTGTTGCAAGCATTCCCATATAATCTGCTGCAGATCTATCCATCTTATGTCCATTTCGAGCTCCTCTCCAAAAGTTTCCTCCACCAACAACAATTGAAACTTGAACTCCCATTTGTACAATTTCTTTAATTTTATCACATATATTTCCTACAACATCTGGATCTATACCGTGACCTTCTTTTCCAGCTAGTGCCTCTCCACTTAATTTTAATAATACTCTTTTATAAGCTACCATTTAACTTCTCCTTTTATTATATTAAAATATACTAACTTATTTTTTGCATTGTATCATAAAAGAAAATTTTTTTCACTATTTTTTATAAATTAATTTTAAAAATTGAACAAGATGTTAATATTCACATCAATTTGATTTCATATAAAGCTAAATTATTATTAAATGTAGTGAATTGTAATATACGATAATTTTAAAAAAAACGGATTTACCAATTAAAATCCGTTTTTAAGTATTTTACATATCTTTATTTATATTAATATCTTTTAATAATTTATCTTTAAACTCTTCAGGAATTAATCTAATATCTTTTATTTTATCTTTTGCAATAATTTCCGGGATGTAAATCCCCCTATCAGCATATTTTGAATCTCCTGTAAATTCTGGACCAGTTCCACTTCCAAAAGTACCACTTATATATTTACATAAAAATATATATTCTTCAATATCATTATTTATTTTTTTATAAAATAGTTTTCTAATAACTTCAACATTTATTCCAAATTCTTCTAATATTTCTCTTTTTAAAGCATCTTCATATGAGTTATCACTTGGTTCTACTCCACCACCTGGAAAAACATAGTATTCTCCATATGGTGCATCAATACCTTCTTTTTTCTTAACATTCATTCTATGCATAAGTGCATAACCATTATCTATTTCAATTAAACCAGCAACTCTTGTTCTTTTCATAATTAACCTCTTTTTTAAATTTAATATTTAATAATATACATCTTGGACAAAAAAATCTTTTCTCTATCCAAACAAAAAAGATATATGTTTTTTTTTAACTCATATATCTCTCAATTTTTATTATTTTTTAATTGATAAAATTTTTAATTTAATAATTCCTACAGGAGCTTGAACTTCTACTACATTATTTCTTTTCTTTCCTAATAATGCCTTACCTATAGGTGATTCATTAGAAATCTTATTATTTGCTGTATCTACTTCTGTTGAACCAACTATTGTATATTCTATATCTTCATTAAATTCTAAATCTCTTACTTTAACTATATTTCCAACTTGGACAACTTCTGTATCTATTTCAGATTCATCTATTATTCTTGCATATTTAATTTTTTCTTCTAATTCTGCAATTTTAGCTTCATTTGCTGCTTGAGCATTTTTAGCTTCATCATACTCAGAATTTTCTGATAAATCACCAAATCCTAAAGCAACTTTTATTCTATCAGCTATCTCATATCTAACTTCTGTTTTTAACTTTTCCAATTCTTTTTCTAAATTATCATATCCTTCTTGTGTTAATAAAAATTCTTTTTCTCCCATTTAGATTGCCCCCTTATTGTTTTATTATATACCTACATATAATAAGATTTATTTTCAAATTTGTCAAGCTAATTTACAACTTTTTTTGATAAATTAAGAAATTCATTTTTCCTTATTCTACCATTTTTCCCAACTAGTGAAATAATGCATACTTTATCATCCTTTATTTCTTTTTTTATATTTTCTGGAATAGTATTTTTATAAATAAAGCTTTCATATAAAACTTGATTATTAAATCCTTTTAAATACACTAGATTCCTTATATACTTATCTGGCATAATAATTTCAAAAAAACTAGAACTAATCCCTTCAAATATTTTAGAATCTAACTTAGTATCTCCTTGTAAATTTATAATACAAGCTTTCTTCGGTAAATTATATTTTTTTAAATCTTCCTCAGTATAATCAAAATTAATAATAATATCACTCTTTACTAAGCTTTTTTTATAATTGTTATTCATATTAAGTATAATTCCATATTCTGAATACAATTCATTTTCTAATTTTCTAAAAACATTTTCTTTATCAGTAATTATATTTATAGCTCGTACATTTAGTGCAATTTCTTTTATAGAACTTACTATAATTCTATCTATTTTATGTGTTAAAACAGAAACTTCTTGAACTTCAATTTTTTCTTTTTTGCAGTTAGAAACATATTCAACTATGTTTTTAGTTAAATGTTCAAAAAGCCATCTACCATCAAATATTTTTATTCCTTCGCTTTTTAAAATATTTGTAAATGTATTATTTGTCTGCAAATTATCAGATAAACATACAATCTTTATGCAATTTTGTTTTATATATTTAGATATTTTCTTTATTGTTATATCACTTACATCTTTTATTGTTATTAGTGTTTTTACTTTATCACTTTCAGCATTTTCAATTCTATCAATTTTCAAATTAAAAATTATACTTTTAATTTTATCTATAATTTTAAAAAAACCTATAATTTCATTATCATTTTCTTCTAGTTTAATATAAAGCAAAAAAATCACCTCATTATTATATATGAAGTGATTTTATATTTATGAATATTAATTTCTACATAGCTTCTCTAAATAGTCTTATAAAATCTTCTTTTGTAACTTCTCTAGGATTACCTGGTTTACAAGGGTCTTCCATTGCTTTTTCTGCAAGCATTTCTAAATCTTCTTCTTTACATCCTGTATCTTTTACAGAGATATTAACACCACATGCTTTAGATAATTCTTCTATCATCCATACAAAAGTATTTATTACATCTTGATTACTTAATGTATATGCATCTGTTCTTCCTAAATGTGCTAATATATCTCTAAATCTATCGCTACATACTTCACCATTAAATCTCATAACTGTTGGAAGAAGTATAGCATTTGCAATCCCATGTGGAGTATCATAAACTGCTCCTAATTGATGTGCCATTGAATGAACTATTCCAAGTCCCACATTTGAAAATCCCATTCCAGCCATATATTGTGCCATTGCCATATTTTCAATTGCAACAATATCTTTATCATTTACTGCTTTTTCCAAATTTTCAAATATTAATTCAATTGCTCTTAAATGAAACATATCTGACATAGTATTATGCGCTTTTGTAATATATCCTTCAACTGCATGTGTTAATGCATCTAACCCTGTAGCCGCTGCTGTCATTTTTGGAAGTGATTCCATAAGTTCAGAATCTATTATAGCAACAATTGGTATATCATGTGGATCAACACAAACCATTTTTACTTTTCTTTCTTCATCTGTTATTACATAATTTATTGTAACTTCTGCTGCTGTTCCATGTGTTGTTGGAAGTGCAATCATTGGCATTCCTTTATTAATTGTATTTGACACTCCATTTAATGATACTACATCATATCTATCTGGGTTTGTCATTATTATAGAAATACCTTTAGCAGTATCTATTGCTGAACCGCCACCTACTGCTATTATTAAATCAGCTCCAACTTCTCTACATCTATCTACTCCATTTTGTACATTTGCAACAGTAGGATTAGGCTTTACATCTGAATATATATTATATGCGACTCCTGCATTATCTAAAATATTTGTTACTTTACTTGTAACTCCACATTCATAAAGTGTTTTATCTGTTACAACTAATACTTTATTAAAGCCTCTTGTTTTTATTTCATTTGCAAGATTAATTCTTGAACCTCTTCCAAAATATGATGTCTCATTTAAAATAAATCTTTCTGACATATATTATTCCTCCTTGGTATATTTTTACACTCTTTTGTTTTCATAAATAGTATATCAATAATAATATTTTTTAGCAATCTATTTTTTATCTGATTCTTCTTGAGTATTTTCACTATTACCATATACTGGTCTATTATTAGATGAATATTTACTAATAAAATAGTATGTAACTACAAATAATGAAATAAATGCAATAGCAATTAACAGTATTAAAAGTGCAAGCTGGCCTTTGGTTATCTCTATTGTGTCATTATTTGTTATTGGTTTAAATGGTTTTCTTGGTTCGTTAGGTGCAATGATATCAGCAAAACAAAAAGTTTGAATAGCTAATATTAATAATAAAACTAAACCAATTATTCTAATAAATTTCTTTTTCATAATTTTTCCTCCTTTTATAAAAAAACAATTTCAATATACATGAAATTGTTCTTTAACTTATTATTCAAGATTTATATTTTCCTTTTTTAATATTTGTGGAACAACATTTGAAATAATATTATAATTTGTTACAGCTTGCACATCATTTTTCTCATTTTTTAACAAAATAAGTTCTTTTAAATCAGCTTTAATCTTACCATCTTTATTATTTGTAAAAGGACAAACTAATGCATATAAACTAGAATCATATTCTATATTTCCCAGAACTATTGTTGTCCCAATGCGATCAAATTCTAATATATTTCCTTTTTCAAAATCATTATTCATTATTATTTATCCTTTCTTAAAAAAACTAAATATTTTATTAATAATAATTTTAAATAATGAATCTTTTTTTACAATTTGCAATTGAGACTCATTATCATTTAAATTATTTCGACTTCTTTCTTCTATATCACTACCTTTAAAAATATTGTCAACAGAATATTTTTCACTTAGTTCTTTTTCTCTTTGTAGTTGTATTTCTTCATATTCTACGATATTATTAATAATCTTCTTTTTACTTTCTTCATCAGCTACATATTTATAATATATACCTACAACCAAGTCTTTTGTTTCTTGCAGTATATCTTGTTCATTTAATTCTTTACTTATATCATATTTAAATTTATAATTTCCTTCATACTCATTTATAATCTTTTTAATTTTTTCTGGAATTTTATCATATATTTTTTTATCTAAGTATTTAAAAATTTCCTGTGTCTCTACAAATAATCTATCTGTGTTTATAGCAGTTTTTTCCATTGTAATCTCCTTTTCAATTAATTATTTAATATGTGGATCATCATGAATTTTTCTTCCAAAAAAACTAATCTGGCCAATTTCTTCACCTCGTAAAGCTCTCGAAAGAATATCCATTACAGCAAATATTCCCTTTCTTGTTGTATGAGTAGTTTGAATAGCTTGTTCTGATATAATGACCTCACCATTAGTTATAGTACTTCCGCCTTTTTGAGCAGAAATTGCAGGATCATACTCTAATTCTGTTACTTCATCTGATTTAACCATACCAAATTGTATATCATGTCCCAAAACAGAAGTGTCAACTATATATGTAGTATCAACTGTTCCCTCTGGTGATGGTGGCTCTTTAAACAACATTTGTGGATTATCTAAAACAGTTAAAGAATCTTGTAAACTCTGAACATCTAAATCCAAATTTTTCATAGCAATAGTATATTCACTTTCGCCAAGTCGAGTCAATTCTTTTTCTTGCTGTGTTCTATCATCACTATAACTATCATAAGCATCTCTAGCTGCTTCAGTATAAGTTAAATATAACTCTAAATTATCATGATAAATTTTTTTCATTTCTTTTTTTGCACTTTTTATATTTTCAAGAGCATTTTTTTTCTCACTATCAGTTGCAGTAGGTGATCTTAATATTTCTTCATTTTCACTAATTAATCTTTGTTGTTCCTGAAATGCATCTGAAATGGCTAGAATTTTTTCTTCTTCTGCAATTCTTTCTTCTTCTGTTTGAGATGAAAAATACTTTTGTATTCCTTCATAATTTCCATTTTGTTCACCAATTGCAGCATCCCTCATATCATGGATCATTTTTCCAGGATCTTGATATACTGAACCTGCATACTGAACATACTTTCCATCTATACATATTAATTCAATATCAGATACTTCTTCTACTGAAGAATAATCACTCATAGAATAAGTTGTTTTATGAGTTATTTGTTTTGTCCCTCCAATAGCCAAAAGCAATAAACCAGCAAGTCCTAGTGAAGCTCCTCTTATGGCATATTTTTTTAATAGTGGTAAACCTCTTTTTTTATCTTCATCATCTTCCTTTGAATCTTCTTCTCCATCCATATTATCATCAATTTCAAATTGTTCTGATGTATATTCTCCTGTTCCACTCACGCCATCAATAATATGAGTATCACTTCCACTTTCTATTCTATCTGATGTGTAACCTTCTAATCCGGAACTATCACTTCCACTTTCTATTCTATCTGATGTGTAACCTTCTAATCCTTGACTATCACTTATGCTACTATCACTTTTAATTCCAGCACCATTACCAATAATTGAATCGTCCTTACTACTTCCTCCATCAAATGTATACTCACTTGATTTAGGCCCTCTACCATTGCTTATTTCTTCACCATTTTCTTTTATATAAACAAGATAATCGCTTAATTTGGCGCCTTTTTGTCTTTTTACAATTAAACTAACAATACCTGATCCAGGTATTTTTAATATTTCGTCATCTGGTACTTTTCTTATAGACATAAAAAACTCCTCTCACTAATTATAATTTAATATAATAATACTATAAATATAATTTCCTCTTCAATGCATGAAAACAAATTGAAATATAAATGATATATTTTTGAAAAAAGATCTACACCAATTTTATATTATCAAAACATTATTAATCCCATAGAATAAGAAAATGTATTATTTATTAAAGATAAAACAAAAGATGATTTTTTATATAATATATATTCTATACCAATTATAATTGCATTTTTGCTGACTTTATCTGCAACTACTCCTATTAGAAGCTGAAGGGCGAAACATAAATTCAAATGTTTTTCTTGGTTCATTAGGTGCAATAACATCAGCAAAACAAAAAGTTTGAATAGCTAATATTAATAGTATGACTAAACCAATTATTCTATTAAATTTCTTTTTTATAATTTTTCCTCTCTTTCCTTATTTTCATTAGAACTATTGTTTAACTCTTTTTTATTGCTAATTGCTTTTAAAATAACTATAGAAATTATTACAACAGCTAAGACAATACCACCAATAAATAATAAGCTATAAGTATTATTATTCTTAGGATAATCATTAACAGTTATTTCATCTGCAAAGCATATAGAATTAAAAATAATAACTAGTACTACACTTAAAAATAGTGTTTTTATAATATTTTTTTTCATAACTATACCTCCCTTATTTTATTAAATCTATTATTCTTTGTCCTTCATCAGAACTTATCCAATTTACAATTTCTTTTATATTTTCATTACTATTATCAGCTCTATATATCAAATATACGTCAAATAATAATGGATAACTTTCTAAATTAATATTTTGATTATCTACATCAATTACTTTTACATTTTTATTCTTATGCATTTTTGAATAATAAGAATAAAACGTATAAGCTATCGCTGATTTATCTTTTCCGACTTTATCTATTATGTCAGGCATAAGTTTTATTTCATGATGATATTTGTTTAAATTATTGTTTTTTACAATATTTTCAAAACATGTTTGACTGCCATTATTTTTTTCTAGCTGATAAGCATTAACTATGTGGTTCATTCCAGAAAAATTATTCCAATTCGATTTGCTATTATAATAAATACTTTTTATCTGCTCAATGGTCATATTATCAATAGGATTTTCTTTATTTAATATAATTGCTAAAGGTTCTTGAAATAATGTTATATACATTAAATCTACTTTAGATTCTTCTATCAACTTTTTTTGTTCATCAGAAGGATTAGTAACTATTATAATATCTGCTTCACCATTAATTAAATCTTGAAATGTTTGTGATGTAGATACCATTTTAACCATGTCATTTTTATATGAATCTTTATTATAAATTGTTTGGACAAGATTAGCAGTAAATGGATAAAACGCACTTGCAGCTTCTATTTTGGGTAAATTCTCATTTATTTTAAATTGCGCTTCAGTTTTTATTAAATTATTATTATTCAAAAATGGAGTAAAATCAACTAAACTTGGGTAATTATCCATTCTTATAAAAAAAACTATTCGAATAATTGTAATTATTATTACAATTATTATTAAATCAATAAAAAATATTCTTTTTCTATCTAATAATTTCATATCTTTCCATCCAAATAATCTTATTCATTAATAACTATTCAGGAGGAGTGTCCCTTAAGTTCAAAAATCTGGACTTAAAGGAACGTCCCTATTGTCCAAGAAATAGAATTATTAATAAAAGATAAAACAAAAGATGATTTTTTATAATCTTGTAAACATTTTTTATATAATATAAATTCTATAAAAATTACAGATATTTCCATTATTGTAACTATTATATTATAAATAGTTTGATTGCTATATAAAATTAATAAATTAGCAATATAAACAACAGCGGGGTTTGTACATGTGTTTACTAAAATACAAACTAAAATATCTCTCTTGCTTCTTACTCCTAATAATAAAGAAGTAGAAAGTTCTATTACAATTGTTAAAAATAATGATATTATTAAACTATATACCATATTTTTTATTGCCTTTCTTCATATTTATCATATTTATCTATACCAATATATAAAACAATAGCAGAGACTATGGTTATAACAAAAAGTCCTAAAGGTGTAAAAGCTAAATTGGTATATCCGAAAAATGTAGGAATAGAGCCTATAAATAATGCAACAGTTAAAAGTCCAAAAGCCATTCCTTTATTATTAATCATCATATTACTTAAGGCAGTAAGTGTTATTGGCATAGTCATATTAAAAAATAAAATTGCGAGAATTCCAAGAGCGCTATTATCAAATGCAAAAATAAATAGAATAGCAGATACACATAGTGAAATTATTGAAATCTTTTTAAAACCAATTTTATCTCCAATTATACCTCCTAGCATTTTTCCAAACACAACTGCAAATATAGCTGCAAAAGCTAAAACAAAATTACTTTTCCAATCAAATGCTAGGATCATTCCAACATAACTTCTTACACAAACAGTAAATATTAAACATATAATAGCAATTATTTCGTTTGATGTTAGATGTGGTATTAAAACTTCTAAATTAGATACCTTATCTTTTATTTTTGTATATAGCCATAATAATAAAATAAAAGATATAATAAGTGCACCTATAATTATGTAATATTTATCAAACCCAGCAGGACCTGATTTAGTGCCTAAAAAAATTCCCATAGCTCCAGTTGATACAAAAATACCAGAAAGTGTTGCTTTTTTGTCGCTAATATTTAGTACATCTATTCCACCACCCACATGAAATAATGAGTTTCCTATTCCCGCGATTATACATGCAATTATTCCAAAATGAGAAAATCCATATGCTATTGCCACAAACAAACATCCTATACCACTTATAATTGCATTTTTGTTGACTTTATCTGCAACTACTCCTATTGGAAGCTGAAGAGCGAAACCACAAAAATTATAAATAATTACACCAAAAAAATAACTTATTGTGCCACCTATTTTTTGAGATATAATATTTGTTACTAAAATGCAACAAGCTAAATCTACAATAAAATGAATAACACTATATATTAATACAATTTGTTTTTTCATATAGTTTTCCTCTTATTTAATATAAATATTTATTACTCTATTATTTAGACGATTTTTTATACCTCTTTTGTTGGCGTTTTATGAAAAAAATAAAGCTAATAATTGTTATAATAAATAATATTATTGATATTAATAAAAAAACATTAGAGGTTTTAAAAAAAAATGTTTTACTAGTTCCAGAATAATCAGCAGCAGAATCTACTGCATCAAAGAATTGCTGATAATTATCATTTGCAATATGATTATCTGCTGACTCCTTTAGCTCTCTGGAATTTTCAATTTTATTAATAAATTTACTATTAATATAAATAATTGTAGTAATTATAAACATAGCTATATTACTTAATAATACTTTCAATGTATTAATATCTTTATAGTATTTCCACTGTACAGTAGCGGTTGGCATATTTAATATTATTCCAATCTCTTTAAATGTAAAATTTGATAGAACTTTTAATGATATTATTTCTCTATCTAGCTCATCTAATCCCTGCAACATACTATTAAACTTATCTTTATCAATTATTTTATTAATATCATTGTCTTCATCTTTAATATTATAAATTAAATCAATGTCTATATCTTTATGTTGTTTTCTTAAAAAATCTATAGTTTGATTTTTTGTAACAGTATAAATCCAACTAAGTTCATTTGTGCTAGGCAATTTGTTCTTGTCAATTTGCATTATTTTTAAAAAGAAAAGTTGAACAACTTCATCTACTATATTTATATCTTTAACAATACAAAAAGAAATATCTTTTACTATTTTTTTATATTTTACAAATAATTCTTCTATTCCTTCATTATCGCCATTT
The DNA here is from genome assembly GCA_002449785.1 of Clostridiales bacterium UBA7001. Lineage (GTDB taxonomy): Bacteria > Bacillota > Clostridia > TANB77 > CAG-508 > Scatovivens. Next base: position 290 of record DJXP01000072.1, on the reverse strand, counting down.
CTAATTTTTTGAAATATATTATGTAATTCTTCTTTATTTATATTATCCACTTTTTGTCTCCTTATATATCTTTTAAAATTTTATCATATTCGATTTTTATTGACAATAATTGAAGAAAATTTATTTATAATTTTATGTTAAATTATTACAATTTGCAGTAATTAAGATATAAAAGGCTAGTTGTTATTAATTTTTTGAAAAAATAATGCGCCTTGAAAGTAATTTTTGTTTAAAAAATCTTAATTTATTTTATGGAAATAGTTCAAGCTTGCCTTGAAAGGGTGCCATAA
>DJXP01000031.1:61663-67533 GCA_002449785.1 Clostridiales bacterium UBA7001 | reverse complement strand
TTGTTCTGAATACCAAAATCTTGTATACATTTTAAATATATTTACTTGCTTCTTTTATACTTAAATCATTCATTTTATTTTTATATTTATTTATAAATTCTTTTACCCAATTTGGATTTGTTTTTGAATATTCTCTTAAAGCCCAACCAATTGCCTTGTTTATGAAAAATTCATCTGTACCAAAACAATTAACTATGATTTTTTCCAATAGTCCATAATCGGTTTTATCTTTTAGATTTAATTGGTGTTCGATTGCTGTTCTTTTAATCCAAATATTATCATCTTTTGACCATTCAAGCATTAAATTTTTAACTCTTGAATCTCTTAATTCAACATCTCCTATTACTTTGCATAGAAAGTCTATTGTATCCCACCATGATTTATTTACTATATATTCTCTAATTTTAGATATATCATCATATGAAACATTTTGTTTCATAGCAAGTAAATAATCATAAACCAAATATTGAAATTCTCTATGATTATCTTCATAACATTTATCTAAAAAATCCCAATCAATTATTTTTGTTTTCTTTTCATTTTTTATAAAGTCATTATAAACTTCTTTTCTTTTTGGAGTAGGAAGTCCATAAAAATCAAACATATTTCTCATATATTTTGACATAGCAATAGCATTTTCTTTATCTTCTCTAGATTCAAATATTTTTTTAATTGCTAAATACTTATCCATATATAAATCTCACTTTCAAATTTCTATTTTTTTATCCAACAAGTTAACAATATTACAATTTTACGAACATTTAATTTAACTAAAATATATCATATAAATTATTGATTATCAATTATCATATAGCATTTCTAGATCATCTTTTGAATAAAGAATTTCATTTTCATATTTTTTTATTTTATTATTATTTTTATAATATTTTATTTCATCTACATTTTTGTGTATACTAATATACTGAAGAGGCTCTATTATTCTAGCTTGTATTTTTTTACTATTTTCAAAATATTGCATTTTAATATTTATGTATTTCTTATTTTTCAAAGATAAAATCAATCTTGAAGCAGAATTAATTGGTATACTGAATATTTCAGAAATTGTTGAATTAGAACAATAACATTCATTGTTATTCCTACACATAAAAAGAATTAGTGAATATAATAATTTTTCTTGAAGATTAAGATTACTATCTTCTACTACTTCAGCAGGTATCCAAATACCTTTATAGTCAATCATTTTCATCACTCCTTTACAAACAAAAAAAAGAGCTAGATTTCTCTAGCTCGACATGTATTTATTTTATTTTTCCAATATGCAAATGTATTTAAGTATTAGATCATTTATAACCGTTATGTCACGTTCTTCATTTATCATTTTTGTTCTCATTTCATTTAAACAATTAATTAATATCCTTAGTTCATTATTATCAACTTTTATTTTTTTATAATTTCCAAACATAGTAACCACTCCTTATCATTTACATATTCTCACATAATATAAAAACAAGCAAATCTACAAATTTTATGGATTTTCAAAAATCACAGATTAATTTTATTTAAAGTGTCATTTCTCTATTCCTGACTCTTTTATTATGTTCTTCAATACACATAATTATAAAATCTTCTTTTTGTGTATCTGTTATAACATTCTTAGGAAATAGTTTTGTAAATTTTTTTGAATTTAATTTGAGTAATTTGTAATCTTAGTTATAAAAATTCTTTAAAATTGATTTTGATGATTTTAAGATATAAATTATTAGTTAATATAAATTAAATTTAAAACTCATTATTATATAAAAATTTTATTTATAACAAATGTTCGGTCTTTAAGATAGTTGTTCGAACGAATGTGAGTTACAAATATCTTATGCAGTAGCTGAAATTAATTTACGAACATTTGAAAATTTATAAAATTTGAATTTAAAATCTAAAATTTGTAAATTTTATATTTTGATTATTAATTTTAAATTTATTTTTTAGTTAAATTAAATTTTTTAGATTTAATTTTTCCAGATTTGCATAAAAATGAATTTTTATTTTTTAAATTTGTAATTTTATATTTTAAAATCTCCTACTTAAGCCCTCTACTCTTCCCTTCGCGTACTTTTTATAGAAAATAAAATTTCACTAAGTTCAGTATTTAGTTATTTTTTCGCCCTTTTTTGAGCATTTTTCATGCTTTTTATCCTTTTATTTGATAACGCACCTCCTTTCTCATATAAAAAAAGAAGCTGATATTTCTATCAACTTCTATAAAGGTTATCTCAGTTTCTATTTTTATTTAACTTCTATAATATCTTCAAATTTATCTATCTCATATTCTCCTGATTCAATTGGATTTGTAATTTCTCTATTTTCGAAATGTCCTGGAACATAATCATATGAATATATCCATTCAGAACCTCTATTTGTTCCCCATACTTTTGTTACTATTCTAGATATTAAATAATCATTATTGTATTCATACTTCATAGTAACATTAAATGGAGCAATTAATAAAACCGTGTTAGTAAATGGATTAACAAATATGAAAGGATTAATAGAGTTTAATAATCTTATTTTTATATCCTTGTTCATAGTTGATAAATATTTTACTTGATTTGAACCTTCATGATTATAAAAATATTCATTCTTTTCTTTTTCTGTATATCCCTTTAATGCATCATCTAAAACATATTTATTTAAATCTTTATCATAAATCATTTCATATGAAGTTTTTTTATCAAGTTCCATATAATTTATTCTTGATGGCTTTCCAGAACAATCATTAGTGTTATATTGAGTTTCTAGAAATTTATCTCCGATTTTAGTTATATTTACATTTATGTATGAAGGATTGCTTTCAGTAAATGCATCATCATGAATTATTATTGATTCCATTATACTAAAATTATTTTCACTAAAACTATTGGCTATCATTACCTGTTTAGTTAATAATATGAATTTAATAATAACTATTAATAAATAAATAAAAAATATAATTGCTATCACTTTCAGTACTTTATATTTTTTCTTTAGTTTTATATTTACATCATTTTTTATTTTTAAACTATTAATTGATTCTTTTCCAACTAATTCATCTATTGAAATATTGAATATATTTGAAATCATAATTAATTTATCCATTTCAGGAGTACTTTGTCCAGATTCCCATTTAGATACTGATTGTCTTGATACATTAACTTTTTCTGCAAGCTCTTCTTGTGAAAGTCCTTCTTTTTTTCTTAATTCTAATAATTTTTCATTAAAATTCATAATTCTTTCCTCCTTTGTTTGATAAATTAATTATAAAATATTTCCAAGAAAAACTCTACCAAGTTTTGTTGTAAATTTGTCAACTAAGCTTAACATAGTAAAAAATATTCAAAACTTTTATAAAATGTATTGTTTATTTCAAAAAATTTCTAATTAAATCAATAATAGTTTCTTTTTCTTTAGGATCTGATTCTGCAATAAGTAAAGTTAATGCTGTTAGGGTATTATTATCAATAATTTGTTTATCATCTTTAATTAATATGTTGTAATAGTTTAGAAAATATATAAATAATGTTGCCGCAATTCTCTTGTTTCCATCAATAAATACATGATTTTTAACTATCATATACAAAAAATTTGAAGCTTTTTCTTCTATACTTTCATATACATCTTTATTATCAAAAGTTTGATATATGTTTCCTATAATAGCTTTCAAACCTTGATCTCTTTCAATAGCAAAAATTTCACTTTTTTCATTAAATTTAAGTTTAGCAATAATATCTATACATTCTTCATATTGTATTCTCTTATCACTATCATTACCTTTTGGTTTAGATAATGTTTTATGATCATAATCATCTAATAAATCTAATGCCTTTGAATATCCTCCAATTACTCTTAATATTTCTTTAGCATCATTTCCTTCCAAACGTTCATCCATTCTATTTGCAATATCTATTAATTTTACAGTTTTTTCTAAGTATTCTAATCTTTTTTGATTTACTGCATAACCTTTTAACATATATTCTTTTAAAACTTTAGTTGCCCATTTTCTAAACATTATTCCACGTTGACTATTTACTCTATATCCAACAGAAATAATCATATCAAGATTATAGTATTGAACCTTATATTTTTTTCCATCTTCAGCAGTATGCTCAAAAAATGAGCATACTGAATTTTCTTCTAATTCTTCATCTTTATAAATATTTTGAATATGTCTTGTAATTGTTCTTCTGTCTTTATCAAATAATTCTGCCATCTGCTTTTGTGTTAGCCACACTGTTTCATCTTTCAAATTTACTTCTAATTTTACATTTTGATTTTCAAATATAATAATTTCATTTTTATTGTCACTTGGCATATTTATCACTTCCTTAAAATTTTTGTATTCTAATTATAACATATATTTAATAAAATAAAAGGTCAAAAAATACTAGATTTTTCAATCTAGCATTTCAATATTTATTCAGTAATATTCAGTAATAAAATTTACCTTTTTTAGTCTAAGTAGACAAAACTCCCAAATATGCTATTTAAAAGGATTTATTTACTCAAATTTTATTCTTTATATTTTTATTTTTATTATTTTTTTTTAATTTCCAAACCCTTTAAAATCGATTATTAGGCTAATTTTTGAGACAAGTAACTTGTAATCTTTATTATAAAAATTCTTTAAAATTGATTTTGATGATTTTAAGATATAAATTATTAGTTAATATAAATTTAATAAAATACTCATTATTATATAAATTTTTATTCATAACAAATATTCGTTTTTTAAGATGATTGTTCGAACGAATGTGAGTTACAAATATTTAAAAATAATAACTATAGTTTTTTTATACTATTATAATTAAATTTATATCTCTCTAATAAATCTTTTTTGTTATTAGTTTTTTTGTTTGAGATTAAAACAAATATTGAATTGTACCAACTTCAATTATACTATTTGTTTTGCCATTAGTATAATCTTGACTTAGTCTAAACACTTTAAATGCATAATATTCACCACCAGTTTCAGCTACTAGGACAACTTTACCTAATCCTAAAACATCAATTACTTCAGTTTTAGCAATTGATGCTGACATTTCAAATTCTTTTTTAGTTGTTTCTCCATTTCTATTTGCTGTTATAACAGCTGTTGTTTCACCTTTAATTTCAACTGAATATGTAACTTCTTTAACCATATCAGCACCGCAACCTATTGAACCTATTTTTTTAATTTCGCCATTTACTAATTGATAAATATTAACGCCATAATATTCTCCACCTGAATCTGCTACTAATGCTACTGAACCAATTGTAGGAAGTACCATTGTACCAGTATCAGCGATTAAAGCACTCATCTCAAATTCATTTGTTACAGTTTTACCATCTTTTGTTGCCTTTATTACAGCAGTTACTTCTTCACCATATTGATTTTTCTTCTTTGTTATATCATATTTAATGTCATCTGATTTAAAAGTATTATCAATAGTCTGCGTTGTTGATGATTCGTTAGAATTTGTTTGCTGAACAGGAGTTGATGAAGTATTAATTGTTTCTGCAATAGTATTCATTTTAGATTGTAAATTGTTAACAGTATTATTTAAATTACTAACTTGTGCTTGAAAATCAGCAGATTTTTTAATTTCAATATTCTTTTCACTATTTAATTTATAAATAAAAAGTCCCATAATAGTAATTATAATTATAGCAATTATCAATAAAAATGTAGATATATTAATTTTAGTTTCTTTACCTTCTTCCATCTTAAATAACCCCCTTCTTTAGTATATATTTTTTACTCATTAACAATTTATCAAATCTTATCTTTTTATACAATAGTTTATTTTTGATAATTACAATTGAAAAAATTCATTTGTATGTTATAAAATTTTGTACTCTGATTATAACGTATATTTGAAAAAATAAATGATGTAAAATAA